>NZ_JAXIVS010000016.1 GCF_034259325.1 Hyalangium ruber
CCTCGCAGCAGTCGTCGAGGCTGAGCTCGACGCCATCTGCCGGGACGACTCCTTCCTGCGCCGCCTGTGGCAGGGCTCGGAGATTCCGATCCCGCCAGCCCTGACATTACTTTCCTGAGAGCCTATAGCGAGGAGACTCGGGACTCCGCACGGTGAGCACCACCTTGCCCACCGTCTCCCGGCCCTCCAGCCTCCGGTGCGCCTCCGCCGCTTCGGCCAGCGGCAGCTTCAGCCCGATGAGGATTCGCAGCCGCTGCTCCGCTACCTCGCGCACCAGTTCCTCCAAGGCCCGGTGGTGCAGCCCTGGCGGGTGCGGCGTGTGCAACCAGTACGCGCTCACCTTCAGCGACTTGGCGAAGAGCGCCTCCACGTCCACCGGAGGCGGCGGGCCGCTCGCCGAGCCATAGCTCACCAGGTGCCCGAACAGCGCCAGCGCTTGCAGGCTTCCTGCCCACGTGCTCGCCCCCACCGCGTCCAGCACCAGGTCCACACCCCGGCCTCCCGTGCGCTTGTGGACCTCCGCCACCACGTCCTCCCGGTCGTAGCGGATGACCTCCTCGACGCCCAGTTCCTGGATGAGCCGGGCCTTGGCCTCGCTCGAGACCGTGCCGAAGACACGCGCCCCCGCCGCCTTCGCCAGTTGCACCGCCAGCACTCCCACGCCTCCCGCCGCCGCGTGGACGAGCACCGACTGGCCCTCGCGGACCTGTCCCACCGTGCGCAGCAGGTGGTACGCCGTCAGCCCTTGCACCGGCACCGCCGCCGCCACCTCGAAGGACACGCTCTCGGGCAGCAGCACCAGCCCGCTGGCCTGGGCCTTCACCACCTCGGCATAGCTGCCCACCGTCAGCGTCACGACCCGCCGCCCCACCAGCGCCGGGTCCACTCCGGCTCCCACTGCCGTGACGATTCCCGCGGCCTCGCTCCCGAGAATCCTCGGCAGCGGCACCTTCGTGTCGTAGAGCCCTCGCCGCCGCTCCGTGTCCGCGAAGTTCACCCCCGTGGCGTGGACCTGGAGCAGCACCTCACCCGGCCCCGGCGCTGGCTCGGGTACTTCCTCGAACCGCAGCACCTCGGGCCCACCCGTCTCGTGGTAACGAATCGCTTTCATGGCTCGGCCTCATATAGCGAGCCATGCGCCGCTCTGCTCGACTTCTCGCGCCTCGGCGCTCACGGCGCGCTGGCTTCGCCCGGCTCGAAGTGCGGCACCTCCACCTGCTTACGTCTCCGGAGCACCTGCTCCATGCGGCATTGCTCGGGCGCCTTCTCCGGCCTCCAGCGCAGGAACTGGGTGCCATGTCGGAAGCGTCCCTGGCTGAAGTAGTCGTACGCCACCTCCACCACCAGCTGCGTCTTCAGTGGCTCCCAGGCGGTGTCGCGCTTGCTCCAGCGGCTCGGGCCTCCGGGCGCCTTGCCGGTGAAGCCCTCCCCTCCCCGGAGCGACTCGAGTGGCTCGACGAGCTCCTTCTTCGCCTTCGCGGAGAAGCTCGAGCAGAAGCCCACATGGTGCAGCAGCCCGTCCTCATCGTACAGCCCCAGCAGCAGCGAGCCCACCCCGTGCTCTCGCTTCTCCGCCCAGCGGAAGCCTCCCACCACGCAGTCCGCCGTGCGCTGCGGCTTCACCTTCACCATCGCCGTGCGCTCCCCCGAGGCATACGGCGCCGAGAGGCGCTTGGCCACCACCCCGTCCATTCCCGGAGAGCCAAGCCACGCCCGGGCCACGTCCGCCGAGCGCGTCGCCGGAGAGAGTCGGATCTGCCCCGTGTCCTGGAGGTAGCTCACGGCGAAGGACTCCAGCCTGCGCCGCCGCTGCAGCAGCGGCTCCTCGGTGCGGCGCTGCCCCCGCGAGTCCACCAGCAGATCGAACACGTAGAGCCGCGAGGGCGTCTCGGCCGCCAGCTTCGCCACCCGGCTGGCCGCGGGGTGGATGCGCTGCAGCAACGCATCGAACGAGAATCCCCCTTCCTCCGGAATGACGATCTCCCCGTCCACCACGAAGCGCTTGGGCCGCAGCTTTCGCACCGCCGCGACGAGCTCCGGGAAGTACCGGCCCAGCGGCTGCCCCGCCTTGGACTGCAGCTCCACGTACTCTCCGTCGCGGTAGGCGACGCACCGGAAGCCGTCCCACTTGGGCTCGTATTGCCAGTCGTCTCCGGCCGGCACCTCCCGCTCCAGCTCCGCCTCCATGGGCGGATAGGGTGGCGTGAGCGGCAGCTCGAGCGGCCCCCAGGAAGCAGGCGCCGCGGGTCGGGTCGGTCTCATAGGAACCTCTCCAGCTCCACCCTCCCCTTCGGGGCGAGCAGCTTCTTCCAGAGGTCTCCCCGGCGCTTCACCCGCGCGGGCACGTTGGACAGGGTGAAGTCCTCGATGCGCGCGCCGGCCTCGAGCTCCTCCCACGTCACCGGGGTGGACACGCTGGCGTGGCGCGTGGGGCGCACCGAGTAGAGGGACGCGAGCGTGCGCCCCCACGCGTTCTGGTTGTAGTCCACGAGCACGCGGCCCGCCGGGCGCTTGACGATGCGGTACTCGGCGGTGATGAGCTCCGGGTGCTCCTTGGCGAGCTCCTGCGCCAGCGCCTTCGCGATGGTCCACACCTGCTTCTGCGTCGGCCCCCGGCGGATGGGCACGTAGACATGCAGCCCCTTGGAGCCCGAGGTCTTCACCAGCGTCGGCATCTTCAGCCGCGTCAGCACATCCCTCAGGATGAACCCCGTCTCCACCACCTGCTCCCAGCGCGCCTGCCCTGGATCCAGATCGAAGTGCAGGTAGTCGGGCCGCTGCACGTCATCGCAGCGGGCGTACCAGGGGTTCAGGTCAATGCAGCCCAGGTTGATGATCCACAGCAGCGTCGCCAGGTCCTCGACCACCGGAAAATCGATGACGTTGCCCGAGGAGTGGGTGATGGAGCAGGTGCGGATCCACGCCGGGCGCGGCTCGGGCGCCCGCTTCATGAAGAAGAACGGGCCGAAGGCGCCATTCGGGTAGCGCTTCATCACCATGGCGCGCCCCTGGAGGTGCGGCAGGAGCACCGGCGCCACCTGGGCGTAGTAGCGCAGCAGGTCCCCCTTGGTGATGCCCAGCTCGGGCCAGAACGGCTTGTCCAGGTGCGTCAGCTTCAGCTCCTGGTCCCCCAGCCGGAGCAACCGCTCCCCGCTCGCGCCTTCATCGAGGATGGCCAGCGCCTGCGCGTTCATGGCCTCAAGTTAAGGCGCTGATCATCGGCGCGGCAGGGCGCCGACGATGAGGGGCCCTCCGGAAAGCGGGCGGACGGGCGGGCGCTTCGGAGCCAGAGGCGCCTCAGTCAGAGGAGAGGAAGCTGGCGTCCGCGAGCGCTCTTGAGTGTACTGCTCCACGCGAGGAGATGACGCGTGTCCCCACCCCCTGTGATTCTGGCAACGCCTCGAATCGAGCTGACGGAGATGCTCCCTCCGGATGCGGAGGCCGTCTTCGAGCTGAACTCCGACCCGGAGGTCATCCGGTACACGGGGGACGGGCCCTTCGCCTCCGTCGAGGCGGCCCGGGACTTCCTCACCGCGTACCCGGACTACCGCACCTACGGCTACGGCCGGTGGGCCATGCGCCGCAAGTCCGATGGGGCCATGCTCGGCTGGTGCGGGCTCAAGTACCTGCGGGACACGCAGGAGACCGATTTGGGCTACCGCCTCTACCGCCGCCACTGGGGCCAGGGCTATGCCACCGAGGCGGGCCTGGCCTGCCTCGCCTATGGGTTCGACACCCTGGGCCTCTCGCGCATCGTCGCGCGCGTCGTGGAGGCCAACGTGGCCTCCGTCCGGGTCCTCGAGAAGTGCGGCCTGCGGCGGATCGGCTCGATCGACTTCGATGGAGAGCCCGGCCTGCTCTTCGCCGTGGAGCGCCCCCTTCCCTAGGACCAGTCCGGGGTATGCTGGGGCCGGCCCATGAACGCCGCGATGAAGGCCTGCCTCGCCCTGTTCGGATTGCTCCTGGCGCTCGGCAGCCCGGCGTTCGCCAAGGGGCCGGCGCCTCGACGGGGCCCGCTCGTCTTCAGCGGCAACGTCGTCCTCAATGACGAGGTCTACCTCGCCGTCCTGGAGCTACCGCCCGACTTCGTCCCCGACAAGAGCGGCGCCGCCCAGGTGCGCTCGCGGCTGCTCTCGTTCCTGCACCGCGCCGGTTATGAGCTCGCCCAGGTCGAGACGGCGGTGGACAAGGGCCGCATCCTCGTGGACATCGACGAGGGCCGCGTGGAGAAGATCATCCTGCGCGGCCAGGGCACCCTGCGCACCGTGCAGGTGCTGCTCGGCCTGAGCCTGCCCCACAATGTCTTCAACCGCCCCTACCTCGAGCGCCAGCTCGCCACGCTGCGCCAGGAGAGCGGCGTGGAAGTCGAACGCTTCGAGTTGGTACGCACCAGCGAGGTGCCCCACGTGGGGCCCCAGGTCGAGGACCTCGGTCCCATCATCGACGACATTGGCAAGTTCGTCGGCCACCCGCTCATCCCCCCGCGCGCCGACTACGAGCTGCACATCGTCTTCCGGCGCCGCGAGTGGGCCACGGGCCTGGGCGTCGTCGCCGGACTGAGCGGCGTGGACGGCCTGCGCCTCGGGCTCGAGTACCGAGGCGAGAACCTCTGGCTCAAGGGTGACCGTTGGAGCGCCGGGGGACAGCTCGGCGCCAACCTGCGCACCCGCATCGCCGATGAGCACGCCTACCTGGCCCTCACCCGCGCGATCGCCGAGCTGCACTGGCTCACGCCGCCCCTGGGCCGCAAGCTGCGCCCCGTGCTCTCGGCGCGCGGCGAACTCACCAGCCGCCAGCGCCCCGACGTCGGGCTCGAGAGCTACTTCTCCACCCGCGTGCAGCTCGGGCTCTCCCTGAGCTACGAGTTCATCCCCGGCGCCCTCGTCGCCCTCGGCGTGGGCGGAGATGAGCTCGAGGTCTTCGCGCTGCGCGGCGTGGAGGGGCTCGGGGTACCCGCCGGCGTGGCGCCCAGCTCCAGCCTGCGCCCCTTCCTGGCCGCCGGGGCCCAGCTCATCTTCGACCCCGACGAGATCCGCCGGGACCGCCGCCACGAGCTGGAACTCTCGAGCCGGCACTACCCGGGCGCCTCCGGCAGCGACTACGGCCTCACCAGCTATCGCTATCAGAAGGTGTTCGAGATCGGCTGGCATGATGTCTGGCTCACCAGCCGAGGCGCATACCTCTGGGGCCAGCCCCCCTTCGTCGAGGAGCAGCCGGTGGGCGGGCTGCACGTGCGCGGCGTCTTCGGCACGCGCTTCTACGCCCGCCGTGTCGCCAGCGCGGGCCTCGAGGCGAACTTCTCCATCACCCGCGACATCTACAAGCTCGGCGCCTTCACGGACATCGCCGTGTTCGGCGACATCGACCGGGGCAGCAACACCGAGAAGGCGCGGGTGGTCGCCAGCCTCGGGCCCGGCTTCCACGTGCTCATCGCCGACGCCTTCCAGCTCGACCTCTATTACAGCCTGGGCTTCGCCGGGCGCGGCCAGGCCGAGCGAGGCTTCACGCTCAACCTCCGGCAGGCCTTCTGACAGAGCGGCGCGGCGGGGGGTTCTGGCGCCGTCCCATTCCTGAGAGACTCCGGACCGCCCCTGTCCTTGGAGCGTACCCATGCGCCAGCTCGTCCTCCTCCTCGCCACCCTCGCCCTCGCGGGAACGGCCCATGCCGCGGATGACCCGGCGCTCTGGAAGGCCGTCTTCCAGCTCGACAAGCCCGAGCTGGAGAAGAAGGCCTCGGCCCTGCTGCGCTCGCGCGGCGCGGCGGGCTACGACGTGCTCTCGAAGGCGGCGCGCATCGGCAGCGAGCGCAACGCCCTGGGCACCGCCTCGCTCCAGCTGGGGTGCCACATCATGGGCATGCGGCCCTACCACACCTACGGCCAGGAGCTGGGGCTCTCCCTGCGCGCGGCGAAGCTGGCCACGGAGATGCTCCAGGAGGACCGCGCCCTGCGAGAGCAGATGCTCGGCGCGGAGGAGCCCTTCGATCGGGCGCTGGCGCTGCTCGTCTCGGCGAGCGTGCAAGGCGCGCTGCCGGGAGCGCTGAAGCGGCTGCAGGACGAGAAGGAGCCGCGCGTGCTGGAGGTGGTCGAAGGCGCCTCGCGCTGCGCGCAGATCCGCACCGGCGATCAGGTGGACGAGGAGGCGCAGCAGCTCTCCCGGAGGCTGAAGGGCACGCTGCAGCAGCCCCGCTGTGAGCAGCCGGGCTTCGCGGCCGACATGTTCCTCGAGGGGATGATTTCGGGCCGCTACAAGGTGTCCGGCTGGTCGCGCAGCGGTGAGGACTTCTCGGTGACGCTGAGCCGTGGCTCCGAGGAGCGCTCCTCGCTGGCGCCCCCGTGTGCGCTGGCCCTGTATGACGCGCTGGTCCGCAAGGGCACCTACGCGCATGGGTTGGTGGTCCCCATGGCCGGCCAGCGCATGCTGCCCCTGGCCACCCGGGACGCGGCGGCCCAGCGCGCGGTGCGGGACTTGCCGCGCTACCCCGAGCAGAACCGGAACGAGCTGGCCGCGGAGCTGGTCAACGCCGGCTACTACGTGCCGGTGAAGGTGACGTTCAAGACGGACGACACCTTCGCGCAGGATGAGGAGCTGGAGGCCGCCGCGCGGCAGGGCAACGCCCAGGCGCTGGCCACCATCGATCGCCACGTCTTCTGCCGGGGCACGTTCGGCGCCCGGGGCCTGGCGCTGCTGGGCTACCTGGGGACGAAAGAGGCGGCGGACACGGCCTATCAGCTCGCCCAGCGGTGCCCGCGCGCGCTGTCGGCGGCGACGGCGGCCCTGCTGCGGCTGGGGGACTCGCGCGGCCTGTCGCTGCTCGAGAAGTCCCTGGCGGAGACCGGCTTCGCCATGGAGGACCTGCACCGCGCGGTGATCGAGTCCTATACGCCCGAGCTGGGCCGCACGCTGCGCGAGCTGTCCCAGCGGGACAACGCCAGCGCCAAGGAGCTGCTGGGCATCCTCCGGACCGCCGGGGTGACACAAGCGGAGTGAGGCACCCCTCCCCGCTACGGGGCCTGGTGCTCGGCCTTCCAGCGCATACCCATGAGGATGCGCGAGCGCCCGCTGGGGTGATCGAAGAGCAGGAACTCCTCCAGCGGGCCCGGGGCGAGCTTGCGGTACTCGCCCAGCTTGAGCGCCACGGTGGCGAAGCCGTCCGGCTGGCCCGAGGCGTTCAGCCCGAACAGGTCCGCCTCCGCCTCGTTGGCGCGGACCACGGTGTTCGTCACGGGCGTGGCCACCAGGAAATAGAGCGACAGCAGGGCCATGAGCACCGGCAGCCCGGCGGGGTCTCCCACCTCCTCCACGCCCCAGCGCTTGCCCCACCGCGCCAACACCCGGGGCAGCGCCCAGGCGATGAAGGCGAAGCCCACCAGCAGCACCAGCGAGAACGAGAGCAACATCTCGTACACGTGGTTGAGCACGTAGTGGCCCAGCTCGTGCGCCATCACCATCTGGATCTCCTCGGGCGTCGAGCGGTTGAGCAGGTTGTCGTTGAGCGAGATGCGCAGGGTGCCGAAGATGCCGCTCACGTTGGCGCTGATGCGCTTGGACTGGCGCGAGGCGTCGAACATGTAGACGTGCTCGGCGGGCACGCCGTTGGCGCGCGCCATGGAGAGCACCTTGTCGCGGATGGGCCCGGGCTCCAGCGGCTTGTACTCGTTGAAGAGCGGCGAGATGAACACCGGCCCGAGCAGCAGCGCGACCACCAGGAAGCCCACGCCCACCCCCGCGGCCCACACCCACCAGCGCTTGGGCGCGGCGCGAATCACCGCGTAGAGCACCCCCGTCGCCAGGCCCGCCATTACCGCGGTCACCGCGAGCTCGATGAGCAACTGCCCGAACCAGTCTCCGAAGCCCTGGTTGGACAAGTCATACTGATGCTCGCGCACGAAGTCCGTGTACACGGTGAGAGGGAAGCTCAGGAGCGCCGCCAGCACGAGGTACTGGATGGCGTAGAGCACCGTGCCGAAGAAGCCCTTGCCTCCGAACCGCTGCCCCAGGTTCCTCATGCGGGAGCTGAGGCCAAAGCGCATCAGCACCCACGCCACCGCCAGCCCGTAGAGCGGCTCCCAGAGCAGCAGCCAGTACCCTCCCTCGAAGTAGGCATCCGAGCGCGCCTTCGCCTCGGGCGGCACGCTGGCGAGGTACGCGTCGGTCGCGGCGACAGGATCGAAGCCCCGCGTGTCGGCCAGCGCCGGCACCGCCAGGAGCCCACAGAGCACGGCCAGCCCTCCTGCCCACCGCATCATCCGTCGCATGCCTCGTTCCTCCCCAGCGCGTGAAGTTGGCGCGGGAGGCTACACCAACGGAGACTCGGGGCATGACCCACTCCCCTCCCCTTCGGCTGGCGCTCCTGTCTTGTCTCTTCCTGGGCTGCGGCCTGCTGGACGAGCTCCCCTCGCGAGATGCGCGCTGTGACTTGAGGCCCGCCTATGACCAATGCACGGACCTGCGCGAGTTCAAGGGCCCCTCGTTCTTCACCTTCGAGGGCGTGTGCGAGACCCTGCGGGCCTCCACCAGCGGCGGCAGCTACCGGGAGGACGCGCGGTGTGACATGACGGGCGTCGTGGGCGGTTGCCAGACCTCCCACGGTGACGGCTCCGAGCAGACCAACTGGTACTACTCCGGCGACAAGTACAAGACTGAGAGCGACGTGCGCGAGGAGTGCGACTCCGGCCAGGAGTTCACCGCGCCAGTGCCGTGAGCCCCGGCAAGGTCGCCACCAGCCGCGCCTCGTGCCGCCCCTCCTCCGTCCACCCCTCGGTGTACGAGACGGGCTCCAGTTCCTGGAGCAGGCGCGGCAGTTCGCCATCCTCCAGCAGGAAGCGGGCGGACGGGTGCGGGTGCCGCTGGAGGTTGCTCCGGGTCGGCTGGGCGAAGACGAGCAGCCCTCCCGGCGCGAGCACCTTTGGAAACGCCGCGAACAGCGGGCGCCAGAGGAAGTTCAGGCACACCACCAGCGCGTAGGGCCCAGGCGGCAGGGGCTCCGTCTCCACGTCCACCCGCTGCGTCCGCAGCGCAACCCCTTCCTCGCGCGCGGCCGCCGCGGCCCGCTCCAGCGCGACGTCCGAGACGTCCACCAGCGTGACGTCCAGGCCCCGCCGGGCGAGCCACCGCGCGTCATGGCCGAGCCCTCCCGCCACCTCCAGGGCTCGCCCCGTGCTCGGCAACTGCCCCACGAGCGACTGGAGGAACCCGGAGGGCCCTGACGGCCCCGCCTGCTCGCGGTAGCGGGTGTTCCACCTCTGTCGATCTTCCTCGCTCATGGCGTTCGCCGCCCAGGCTATTGGAGGGTGAGCGACAGCGCGTCGCCCTCGCGGACCGTCAGTTCCTCGTCGGTGGACACCACCTGGTTCGAGCCGATGGGATCGAACTGGAAGCGCAGGGAGCCGCGTCCGGCGACCATGTGCGCGGGGATGAGGAGGGTGCGGTTGCTCATCCCCGTCACCATCCCCAGACGGATGCGGCGGGTTCCGTCCACCACATAGACGGTGTAGTCCACCGGCTTCTGGTTTCGTACCTCGATGGTCGTCTGCGGAGGTTCGGTCGAGGAAGCATCCTCCACCTTTTGCGCGCTGCTGCAGGAGGCCGCGAGGACGAACCAGAGCAGCGAGACAGCCTGGACAGCGCGCATGGGACCTCCGGAGGCAAGGAGCGTGTTCTAACACGCGGCCACAGGGCGCCGGCTTGGAGCCCGAGGGGGTGTCCGCCCCTGGATGCTTCGACGTTTCCTGTTAGACCTGAGACAGCCCATGTCCACCCGCTCGCCGCTCGACCCCTCGTACGACTTGCTGCACCAGCAGGCCCGTCACTCGCTCGATGCGCTCTTCTCGCCGCGCAGCGTGGCGGTCGTCGGTGCCAGCGAGCGCCCGGGCAGCGTGGGCCGCACCCTGCTGTGGAACCTCATCCGCAGCCCCTTCGGCGGCACCGTCTACCCCATCCACCCCAAGCGCCCGAACGTGCTGGGCATCCGCGCATGGCCCTCCCTCTCCGCGCTGCCCGAGCCGGTGGAACTCGCCGTGGTGGTGACGCCCGCGCCCACCGTGCCCGCCGTCATCCGCGAGTGCGCGGACCTCGGCGTCAAGGGCGCCATCATCCTCTCCGCGGGCTTCAAGGAGACGGGCCCGGAGGGCCTGCGCCTGGAGCAGGACGTGCTGCGCGAGGCGAGGCGCGGGCGCATGCGCCTGCTCGGTCCCAACTGCCTGGGACTGATGCGGCCCACCACGGGACTCAACGCCACCTTCGCGGGCGCCATGGCCCGCCCGGGCAACGTGGCCCTCATCAGCCAGAGCGGCGCGCTGCTCACCGCCATCCTCGACTGGAGCCAGCGCGAGACGGTGGGCTTCAGCGCCTTCGTCTCGCTGGGCTCGATGCTGGACGTAGGCTGGGGAGACCTCATCGACTACCTGGGCAATGATCCGCACACGCGCAGCATCCTGCTGTACATGGAATCCATCGGCGACGCGCGCGCGTTCCTCTCGGCGGCGCGCGAGGTGGCGCTGCACAAGCCCATCATCGTCATCAAGGCGGGGCGCACCGAGCAGGCGGCCCAGGCGGCGGCCACGCACACGGGTACGCTGACCGGCAGTGACGAGGTGCTCACGGCCGCGTTCCGCCGCGCGGGCGTGCTGCGCGTGGACAGCATCTCGGACCTCTTCTACATGGCGGAGGTGCTGGCCAAGCAGCCCCGGCCCGAGGGGCGGAGGCTCACGCTGGTGACGAACGCGGGAGCCCCCGGGGTGCTGGCCACGGACGCGCTGGTGGCCGGTGGTGGCGAGCTGGCGAAGCTCTCGGACACGACGCTGGGGGCGCTCAACAGCTTCCTGCCGCCGCAGTGGAGCCACGGCAACCCGGTGGACATCCTCGGAGACGCGACCCCCGAGCGCTACGCCAAGACGCTCGAGGTGGCGGGGGCGGATGAGAACAGCGACGGGCTGCTCGTCATCCTCACGCCGCAGGACATGACGGAGCCCACGCAAACGGCGGACCGGCTCAAGCCCTACGCGAAGCTGGGCAAGCCGGTGATCGCGAGCTGGATGGGAGGCTCGGAGGTAGCCGCGGGCGAGCGCATCCTCAACGACGCGGGCATTCCGACGTTCGGCTACCCGGACACGGCCGCGCGGATCTTCAACTACATGTGGCGCTACAGCTATTACCTCAGCGCCCTGTACGAGACGCCCACCCTGGCAGAGGAGCCCACGGGCAACGCGCGCGAGCGGACGCGGCAGCTCATCGACGCGGCGCGGGCGCAGGGGCGCACGGTGCTCTCGGAGTACGAGTCCAAGCAGCTCCTGGCGGCGTACGGCATCCCCACGGTGGAGACACACCTGGCGGCCACGGCGGACGAGGCGGTGGCGCGAGCGGAGGCGCTGGGCTACCCGGTGGTGGTGAAGCTCCACTCTCGCTCCATCACCCACAAGACGGACGTGGGCGGGGTGCGGCTGAACCTGGGCAGCGCGGCGGCGGTGCGCGAGGCGGTGGAGGGCATTCGCGCGCGCCTGGGCGAGCTGGGCAAGGCCGACAGCTTCGAGGGGGTGACGGTGCAGCCCATGGTGCGGCTGGACGGGTACGAGCTGATCGTCGGCAGCAGCCTGGATGCGCAATTCGGCCCGGTGCTGCTCTTCGGCTCGGGCGGGGTGCTGGTGGAGGTGTTCCAGGACCGAGCGCTGGGGCTACCTCCGCTCAACACCACGCTGGCGCGGCGGCTCATGGAGCGCACGCGCATCCACGAGGCGCTCAAGGGCGTGCGCGGGCGTCCACCGGTGGACCTCTCGGCGCTGGAGCACCTGCTGGTGCGCTTCAGCCAGCTCGTGGTGGAGCAGCGCCTCATCCGAGAGGTGGACATCAACCCGCTGCTCGTCTCGCCCGAGCGGCTGCTGGCGCTGGACGCGCGGGTGGTGCTGCACGCGCCCGAGGTGAAGGAGTCCGAGCTACCCCCACTGGCCATCCAGCCCTACCCGCACCAGTACGAAGGACGGCTGCGGACCCGGAATGGCGAGGAGCTGCACCTGCGCCCCATCCGCCCGGAGGACGAGCCGAAGATGGTGGCCTTCCACCGGGCCCTGTCCGAGCAGAGCGTCTTCATGCGCTACGCGGGGATGATGCGGTTGGACCAGCGCGTAACCCACGAGCGGCTGGCGCGCATCTGCTTCATCGACTACGCGCGGGAGCTGGCGCTGGTGGCCGAGAAGTCCACGCCCGAGGGCGGAGAAATCGTCGCCGTGGGCCGGCTCACACGGCTGCACGGCACCGAGGATGGGGAGTTCGCCATGCTCATCAGCGACCCGATGCAGTGCCAGGGCCTGGGCACGGAGCTGCTGGGGCGGCTGGTGGACATCGGCCGCGAGTGGGGGCTGGCGCGCATCGTGGCCGACATCCTGGCGCGCAACACGCCCATGCAGCGCGTCTGCCGCAAGCTGGGCTTCGAGATCCTCCGCTCCGAGGACCCTCAGGAGGACATGGTGAAGGCGGTGAAGGTCCTCGGCTGAGCCCTCGGTGGCTCACTCACGCTCGGCCATCTCCGCGCGCCAGTGCCCCCGGTGCTCGTAGGCGCGCTCGAGCTGCTCGCGCAGGGCGGCGATCAACTGCTTGTTGCCGTCCTGCGTGTAGCCCTTGAGCGCCTCCTGGCACTGGGGTACCCGCGACAGGAAGTCCGTGAGCGCCTCGTGCGTGAGCTGCTTCGTGTACATGCCGTACCCGAGCTTCTCCAGGTACAGCGCGTTGATGACCTGCTCGAACTGGCCCTCCACCGGAATCGACAGCAGCGGCTTGTGCAGGTACACCGCCTCGCTCATCAGCGTGTAGCCGCCGCCGGCCACCACCGCGCGCGCGGTGCGCAAATCGTCGATGAAGCCCTTCTCGCTGAAGGGCCGGTACATGAGGTTGCCGTCCACCACGTCCTCGGAGATGTCGCGGCGCAGCCCGTAGATGCGGCACGGCAGCCCGCTCTGCTTGAGGATGTTGGGCAGCTCGGTGTTCGTCGTGGACGTCTGGTACACCAGCAGGTGCTCGCCCGGCTCCGACTTCGCCTCCAGGATTTCGGGGCGCAGGATGGAGGGCGCCAGCGTGGTGCGCTCCTTGCGGACCGGCGGGTAGAAGAACGTGGTGACCAGGTAGTGGAAGGCCCCCGGCAGCTTGGCCTTCACGATGGTGCGGGTGCCCTCGTACGCATCCTCGAAGCCCACCAGCAGCTCCGGCTCGTGCTTGCACCGGTTGATGATCTGCATGTTGTCCACGCTGATGACCGGCAGCCGGTGCAGCTTGGCGAACATGTAGCTGAAGCTCTCGAAATCGCTGACGACGACGTCCGGCTGGAACTTCTCCACCAGTTCGAAGTACTGGCGGATGTTCTGCGGCCAGCCCGTCACCGCGCCCTGCAGGTTCTGCAGCAGCGTCTGCCACTTGCTGACCGAGTTGCCCTCATAAGCCAGGGTGTAGCCCCAGATGCCATGCACGTTCTGGAAGCGCTTGGCCAGGTAGTCCCTCGCCCGCCCGGAGACGACGATGTGGACCTCGTGCTCGCGCGTGAGCTCCTCGAGCAGCACCCGTGAGCGCGTCGCATGTCCCATGCCCTCGCCAACGACACCGTAGAGGATTCGCATGGCCCGTGAGCATACGCAGGTTGTGGCGCCCGTGCCCGCACAGTGATAGCTCCCCAGCCATGACGTCCGTCCCGCCTCGCACGGGCAGTTCAACCCCGGCCAGCCTCGGTCGCGCCGCCCTCGTCGGGTTGTGTGGTGGCCTGCTCAGCGGCGGCGTCATGCTGGTCGTCCTCGGCCTGCGCGGCCTGTTCAGCCCCCCCAGCTGCGAGGGCCTCGGCAAGATGGAGTGCGACATGGTCCAGGAGGCCGCCATCCACGTGGGCCGGGTGCAGACCATCTGCGGCGGCGCCCTCTTCGCCCTGGCCATCGCCATTTTCGTCATGGCGCGCCCCTACCTCTCCCCCCGGCCGCCTGCCCCTACCAGCCCCTCGCAGCCCTGAGTCCCCTGGGAGTACCCGGGCTCCAGAGCCCCTGGTCCTTCGGAGGCCCCCCCTTCGAGCCCCAAGCTTTTGTGGCAGGTAGACGTAAGGAAAGCTAATTACCCCTAGCCTTATCTTCCTCCTTCGGTATAGGAGGCGCCCTTATGCAGCTTGAATCCTTGAAGATGTTCTGTGACGTGGTGGAGACGGGCTCCTTTTCGCGGGCCGCGCAGCTCAACCATGTGACGCAGTCGGCGGTGAGCCAGCAGATCCGCGCGCTGGAGAACCGCTACGAGCAGAAGCTCCTGTCGCGCAGCGCCCGCCAGGTGACGCCGACGCCGGCCGGAGAGCGCCTGTTCCGCGGGTGCAAGGAGATTCTGGCTCGCTTCGCGGAGGTGGAGGCGGAGATCCGCGAGCAGTCCACCGAGGTGGCGGGCACCTCCACGGTGTCCACCATCTACTCGGTGGGCCTGCACGAGCTGCAGAGCGTGCAGAAGCAGCTGCTCAAGAGCCACCCCAAGGTGAACATGCGCCTGAACTACCGGCGCAACGACCAGGTGTACGACGACGTCATCCTCGGGGCGGCGGAGATTGGCATCGTCGCCTACCCGCAGCCGCGCGCGGGCGTGGACATCCTCCCCTTCCGCGACGACAAGCTCGCGGTGGTGTGCGCCCCCAGCCACCCGTTCGCCACCAAGGCGAAGGTGAGCCTCACGGCGCTCTCGGGTGTGCCCTTCATCGCCTTCGACCGCGAGGCGCCCACGCGCAAGGCGCTGGACCGGCTCTTCCGCGAGAAGAACCTGGACCTCAACCCGGTGATGGAGATGGACAACGTCGAGACCATCAAGCGGGCGGTGGAGATGGGGCTGGGCGTGGCCATCCTGCCGCTGTCCACCTGCCAGGCCGAGGTGCAGGGCGCCACCCTGGTGGTGAAGCCCTTCGCCGAGGGCCCTGTCTCGCGGCCCATCGGCCTGCTCATCCGCAAGGGCAAGTACCTGGACCGGGCCTCCGCCGCGGTGCTGGAGGCCTTCAAGCAGGCCGCGCTCCTGGAGGAGTAGACGCTTGGAGGCGTGGAGACAGTGGTGAGCGCTGCGGTGAGGCTGGAGGTCATCGACCGGGTGATGTTCACGCGGTGGACACGTCCGCCCACCAAGCAGGACGTCACCAACCTGCTGGCCGAGGCCTCGGGGCTCCGGGAGCGGCTGGGCTCGCCGCTCATCTACGTGGCCTCCATCGACTCGCGGGTGAAGATTCCCAACGCCGAGGAGCGCTCCAACCTCAATGACTTGCTCTTCCGGGGCCGGACGATGGCCGACTCGGCGCACATCGTCATCGAGGGGAGCGATCTGCAGAACAGCCTTCAGCGCGTCATCATCTCGGGGATGTTGATCGTCACCCGGACGTATGACGACTACCTCGCGGTACACAAGACGATCGACTCGGTAGCGCCGGATCTGAACCGGCGCCTGGGCAAGGACCCCGCCCCCATCATCCAATTGGCGCGCGAGCGGGGCCTGGCCGTCTAACGCGCGGCCTTCTCTTTCTCCTTTTCCTTCTCCTGCTCCGCGAGGCGGCGCGACTTGGGCTTTCGCACCTCGTCGGGGTGGGGAAGCTGCCCGTGTGCGCACTGCACGAGCGAGGGCGGATCGAAGCACTCGAGCTTGAAGTCATCCTTCACGCACCGGCCGCGCGGCGTCTGGGCGCACTTCACCTCGGTGCGGCTGGCCTTGCAGTCGTAGCCGCACGCCACCGCCGTCGAGGCGGTGAGGCAGGCGGGCCGCTGAATCTCCGAGCCGTGCTCGTGGATGGCGGTCTCCGAGGGGTCCCAGCACTTCAGCTCACCGAAGTGCTCCCGGCACTCGCCATAGGGGGTCTGCGCACAAGCCACCTTCCCCTTCGTCACCACGCAGCGGAAGCCACAGGCCACCTCGCCGCGCACCTCCTTGCACTCGGGGCGAAGGCCCTCGTCCGGTGGGTGGTGGACGCTCGCGAGCTGCGGGTCGAAGCAGTACACCTCGGCATCGAACACGCTGCAGGTGCCGTAGGGCGTGCTGGCGCAGCGGACATCCTTGGCGCTGGCGCGGCAGGCGTAGCCACAGACCGTCTTTCCGTTGGCGGACAGGCATGAGGCCTGCGGCATCGGCGGCGGTGTGGACGCGAGGAGGGAGAGAGCAAGGAGCGAAAGGAGCATGGCGCGGCCCTTGGGACGAGAGAGAGGCTGGGCCGCGACGAAGGAGTCGCTCCGTTTATTCAATTCAATAGAGCTTCCGCAGGCGGGCGGCGAAGAAGCCATCCCAGCCCTCGGGGCCCGGCAGCGTGCGCAGGTATGCCTGGGTCAGGGGCAGCTTCACCGCCGGTAGCACCGGAGGCTCCGCCGTCCACTCCGGGTGGCTGCGCAGGAACATCTCCACCTGGTCCTGCCCTTCCTGGGGCTCGGAGGTACACACGGCGTACACCAGCAGCCCTCCGGGGGGCACCGCCTCCTGACAGTTCTCCAGGATGCGGCGCTGGAGCGAGGCGAGCCGGCCGATATCCTCCTCCTGGCGCCGGTAGCGCAGCTCCGGGTGCCGCCGCAGCGTGCCCAGCCCGGAGCACGGCGCGTCCACCACCACCGCGTGGAACTCGCCCAGCGCTTCCGGCAGGGGCTGCGTCGCATCGTGCGCCACCGCGCGCAGCCGCTCGGTGAGGCCCAGCCGCTTCGCCTCCGCCTCGATCTTGGGCAGCTTGTGGGCGTGCAGATCCAACGCCACCACCTCGTGCGCCTGGGCCATGTGGCACGCCTTGCCACCCGGGGCAGCGCAGGCATCCAGCACGCGCGCCGTCTCGGGCACGGCCCCGTACACACCCACCAGCTGCGCCGCCTCGTCCTGCACCTGCCAGAGCCCCTCGGCGTAGCCGTACACGTCTTCGATTCGCCCCATCGGCGGCAGGACGATTCCCAGCGGCGACACGGAGGTGGGCTGTACCTCCAGCCCCACCTCGCGCAGCTGCTCGAGCAGCGCCTCGCGCGTCACCTTCGCGGTGTTGACGCGCACCACCACCGGCGGCGTCTGGTTGTCCGCCACGAGCATCGCCTCGGCGCGCTCGCGGCCAAAGTGGCGAATCCACCGCTCCACCAACCACCGGGGGTGGCTCTCACGAACGGAGAGGTACTCGGCCACGTCACTCTCGGGCGGCAGCGGCGGGCCGGGCAGCGTCGAGAGCTTGCGGAGGATGGCGTTGACGAAGCCGGAGGCGCGCGAGAGGCCCAGCTCCTTGAGGGCCTGCACCGTCTCGGCCACCGCCGCACGCGCGGGCACGCGGGTGTGGAAGAGCTGGTAGGTGCCCACCCGCAGCGCGGCGAGCACCCGGTCCTCCATCGTGCTCAGCTTCCGGTCCGAGAAGCGAGCGATGGCGTAGTCCAGGGAGAGCTGCCGACGGGTGGCGCCGTAGGCCAGCTCCGTGGCGAGCCCCGCGTCACGCGGATCCTTGGGTGGTGACTCCGAGAGCGCGGTGTCGAGGACGACGTTGAGGTAGGCGTCCGTGGCGCGGACGCGCGCGAGCACCTGAATGGCGAGGGCGCGAGGATTCATCCTTCGAGCTGGGTCATGAGGTCCACGAGCTGTTCATCCGACAGCCGGCTCGCGGGCATGGTGGAGAGGGTGAGGGTCTGCAGGCTGTCCTCCAGCATGTCGCGGTAGCCGCTCTCGGCCGGCGCGCCGCGCTGAACCTCCATCCACTGCGCGCGGGCCCAGGTGGCCAGCCCCGCGGGAGTGAGCTTGCCGGAGAGCCGCTCGGCGATCTTCTCGCGCACCAGCGCCCGGGTGAGCATGTCCGCCGCGGGGGTCCCCTTCGAGCCACGCCCGAGCGTCTTCTCGCCCTTTGCGGGCTTGTCCGCCGCCTGTGTTCCCTTGCGGCCCAGCGTCTTGGAGGGGGTACCCGCCTCCGCCGTGCGCGCCAGCGCCTTGGCGGGAGAGGCGGCCGGGGCCTCCGCCTTGCGGCCCAGCGTCTTGGCGGGCGGCTCGGCGTCGTTGAGCTCCACCTTGCGACCGAGCGTCTTGCCCTTGGTGGGCGCCTTCACGGGCTCGCCGAACTCGCCCTGGGCAAAGCGCTCCAGCGCCTGGAAGTAGGAGTCGAAGCCCTTGCCGGAGATCTGCGCCTTGCAGGCCTCCTTCACCACGGACTGCTTCGTCCGCGCTCCGTCCAGGTGAACCTCGACGGCGGGCACACCAATCGCCTCCAGCGCGTCCTTGAGCGCGTGGGAGCCGAAGAGGCCCGAGGGGTTCACCACCACCCCGGCGATGTTGCGGCGCTCGGCGTGGAGGGTGTCGATGAGCACGCCCTCATGGTTGGACTGGACGATCTTCAGCTCGAGGCCCTGGCTGGCGGCCCGGGAGCGCAGCGCGCTGTTGAGATCCTCGAACCGGCCGCCCGCGGTGCCCTCCCGCTCGCCCAGGAGGTTCAGGTTCGGCCCGTGCAGCACCAGGAGTTTCTTGCCCATTGCGCGTCTCTCCTCCGGCTTCGTCCAACAACCCTCAGCTCTTGTTCTCCACGGGCGCCGCGAACGGCTGGCTGCCCGGAGCCAGCTTGTGGCCCGCGAGGAACTCGGCGGCGCTCATCACCCGCTTGCCCTCCAATTGCACGTCCAGCAGCACGAGCGAGCCTTCTCCACACGCCACCTCCAGCCCGCCCGTCCCCGCCGAGAGCACCGCCCCCGGTGTCCCCTTCCCCGTGCCCACCTTCGCCCGGTGTACCTTGAGCCGAGCGCCATTCAGGCCCGTGTAGACCCCCGGCCACGGGGTGAAGGCGCGCAGCCGGCGCTCCAGCTCCACGGCGGGCCTGGTGAAGTCCAGCAGCCCGTCTTCCTTCTGGATGATGGGCGCGAGCACCATGCCCTCGGAGGGCTGGGGCACGGGCTTGAGCTCCCCACGCAGGTAGGCCGGGAGGGACTCTCGGAGGATGTCCCCTCCGAGCCGGGAGAGCTTCTCGTGGAGGACGGCGCTGGTGTCATCCGGAGAAACAGGCATGCGCTTCATGGAAATGATCGGCCCGGTGTCGAGCCCCTCTTCCATGCGCATGAGGGTCACTCCCGTCTCAGTGTCCCCATGGGCGATGGACCATTGGATGGGGGCGGCGCCCCGGAAGCGGGGCAGCAGCGAGGCGTGGACATTGAGGCAGCCGTGGGGCGGCACCTCCAGCACGTCCTTGGGGAGGAGCTTCCCGTAGGCGGTCACCACGCACACGTCCGGCGCCAGCTTGCGCAGCTCCTCGGAGAACGGCGGGGTGCGCAACTTCGGAGGCTGGAGCACCGTCACGCCGCGCTCGAGCGCCAGCGCCTTCACGGGAGGAATGGACAGGGCGTTGCCACGGCCCTTGGGCTTGTCCGGCTGGGTGACGACGGCCACCACCTCGCCGACGTCGAAGCAGGCGACGAGCGAAGCCACGGCGAACTCAGGCGTACCCATGAAAACGATGCGGGGTCTACTCATTGGGTCCGCAGCATAGCCGCCAGGACGTCCCGGGGAAGCGTGCTCCTTACAGGCGTTCACATGCGGTCGATTGGCGCTCCTGGGGAAGCATGCGGGTGGGTGCGCGACTGCCCACCTCCGAGGTAGGATGGCGGAGGGAGCGGAGGCAGCGTCACTTCTCCGAGAGGACCCTGATGGCACCCCGCCGAACCCTTCACGAGCTGGAGCCGGCCTGTCTCCCCTCGGGGACGGAAGTCGGCTCCTGGCGGGTGCTGGAGCTGCGCGGCCGGGGCACCTATGGGGCAGTCTACCGCGTCGAGCGGCTGGATACGGAAGGGGCTGGGCCCTTCGCGCTGAAGCTGGCCCTGCACCCGGTGGATCCGCGCTTCGGTCGCGAGGTAGAGCTGCTCTCGCGCATCGACCACCCGAATGTGCCGCACCTGGAAGGCCGCGGGCTCTGGCCCCACCCCGCCGGCCCGTTCCCCTTCATCGTCATGGCGTGGGTGGAGGGCGTGCCGCTGTACGATTGGGCCAGCAAGCACCACCCCAGTGGGCGGCAAGTGCTGCGGGTGCTGGCCCAGGTGGCGCGGGCGCTGGAGGCGACGCATGGAGCACACGGCGTGCACCGAGACGTGAAAGGGGCCAACATGCTGGTTCGGCCCGAAGACGGGAAGGCGACGCTCCTGGACTTCGGAGCTGGGGACTTCCAGGGAGCGCGGACGCTCACGCGCGAGGTGCTGCCTCCGGGCACACCCCAGTACCGAAGCCCCGAGGCGCTGCGCTACCAGTGGCTCCATTGGCGCGAGCGTGGCGCCCACTATGAGCCGGGCCCGGCGGATGACGTGTACGCGCTGGGCGTGACGGCCTACCGGCTCGTCATGGGCGCCTACCCACCGCTCCCGGCGGAGCCTCTGGTGGCGATGGGTGACCCGCCCGCCCCCGTCTCCGTGCCGGCAACGCTCGAGGCGGCGACAGCCCAGTGCCCGGAACTCGCGGTGCGCATCCGCCAAGTCCTCTCGGAGGAACCCTCAGCCCGAGGCACCGCTGCCGAGGTGGCCGAGGTGCTCGAACGCGCGGCGGAGAAGGCCGGGCCTCAGGCGGACCTGCCCCTCCTCCGAAGCAGTGCCCCGGCGGCGGTCGTGCGCACCGGCGCGTCACGCTCCTCGGGCGCGCGGCGGCTGGGACTCACCGTGACGGTGGGCGTTGCTGCCGCCCTATCCCTCCATGAATGGTGGAGTTCATGGCCACAGGAGGTGGAGGAGCCCGAGGAGAACGTGGCTCGGCATGGCGATGGGGAAGATGCTGGCACCACGGGTCTCGCCCAGGACTCGCTCATGGCCAGTGCCCACTTGAAGGCGGCCGAGCCCACCTGGAGAGCCCTGGGCCTGGAGATGCCCAAGGAGCCTCTGCCTGGACAGGCACGGCCCCCCTGCAAGAAACGCGAGGTGGTGATCAACGGAGGGTGTTGGGGGCGTCCAGAGGAGCCGACTCCGCCATGTGGAGAGAGGGATTACGAGTGGAAAGGCGCCTGCTACTACCCGGTCCTCGCTCCCCCGCCGCCCCCCGCGACTTCGGAGCCTCCATAAAGGAAACGCCGCCAGCCAGCCCGCGCGACTGGCGGACCGACTGGCGGCGACTTGTTCCAACCGCAGAGACAGATGCGCTGCGGCGCCAGACTCACGCCGCCTCGCTGCTCGGGTTGAGGCTGTCCATCAGCGCCTCAACGACTTTGGACATCTGTGCCTCGGGGATGTCCTGGAGGCTGATGAGCAACTGGTCGCGATCCACCCGCGCACGCACCCGGACGCGATTCTCCTTACCGAAGTGATGCTCCAAGGAGTTGCGGTAGAGCTCCACGCGTGCCGTGGCGTTCTCGGGCAGGGGTGTGGGCGGAGTGCGCTTGTGCTTCACCGCTGCCTTCAGCTCCTCCATGGTGCAATCGGCGAAGGCCTTCTGCGCCACGGTGCCATCCTCCTGAGGCACGAGGATGGCAGTGGGCCCCGGCTCGTTGCCGTCCGCCACGAGATTGGCCAGCTTCTCGTAGGTCAACAGCGTGTACAGGTGATACACGCCGTACTTCACACAGGCCGCCGCGCTGAACGCCCGCGCCACGGCGCCGTAGGTGGTCAGCGCGGACTGGCTGAGCACCTTCACCTTCTGCTGGAAGAACTCCTTGGCGTCCTTGAAGTGGGTGTTCTTCGTCAGCTCGCGGTCCACCACGTAGTTGTAGAGCCAGCCAATCTGGTAGGCGTCGGCGTTGCCCTGCTCCACCAGTTGGAGGACGCGCGTCTCCACCTCGGTGAGAGTGATATTGATGCTCGAATTGCTCTCGTTATTGAGCGTTGTCATGGCACCTCTCGATGAGTTGTTTATTGGGTACGACGAGCGCGGGTAGAGCAGGAACCGCGCCACCGGCATCACCAAGGGCTCGCTTCATGATTACGGGCAGTTGAATGCCGGCACCAGTCTCGCGCCATGGACACCCGTCCACGCTGCGGGACTGTGCCAGTCCACTCCCAGATATCTGGGACCAGCCGCCCGCTCACTCCCAGATATCTGGGACCAGCCGCCCGCTCACTCCCAGATATCTGGGACCAGCCGTGCATCCTTCCGCGCTCAACTCATCTGCCCCGCCGCGCCCGGGGAGCCGAGGCACGTTTGCGCATGGCGCCACTCCTCCCCGCCACCAACAACAGGCGCTCGCGCAGCCACTCATGGCCCGGGTCCCCGTCGGTGTTGCGGTGCCAGTAGAGCGTCACCTCCAACGCGGGCATGGGCAGCGGCACGGGCACGAGGTGAAGCATCAGGTGCTTGCGGAACCACTCGCCGTAGTAACGCGGCAACGTCAGCAGGTGGTCCGAGGTCGCCACCAGGTGGCTGGCGGCATAGTAGTGCTGGCAGCGCACGGCGATGTCACGGCGCACACCGGCATGCTGAATCGCCAGGTCCTCCAGCACCGGGCCGCTCGCGCGCGCCGAGACGACCACATGGCGGGCCGACAGCCAGCGCTCGACCGTCAAGCGCCGGCCCGCCAGGGGATGACCGGGCCGCATCGCCACACATAGCTCTTCCTGGAAGAGGACCTGCTGGTGGACATCCTCCCCCACCGTCATCGGCACATCCACCGCGAGGTCCAGTTCCCCCGAGGCCAACTGCCGGGCGAGCCGGCGGCGTTCGATCTTCGCGCTCTGCACGCCAAGGTGCGGCGCGAGCTGTTGCAGGTCATGCACCAGCGGTGGCAACAGCGCGAACTCGAGCACGTCGCGCATGCCCAGGGTGAAGCGTCGCGTCGAGGTGGCGGGGCTGAAGTGCTGGCCGCGCCGCACGCTGTCCTGCAGGGTGCGCAGGGCCGTGGTGACATCCTCGGACATGCTGCGCGCCAGGGGCGTGGGGACGACGCGGCGGCCCTCGCGAACGAAGAGCGGATCATCGAAGTGAGCGCGCAGCCGAGCCAGCGCGTTGCTCACGGCCGGTTGTGTCAGGTGAAGCTGCGTCGCTGCCTGGGTGATGCCACCCGAGCGGAACACCGCCTCGAAGACCCGGAAGAGGTTGAGGTCCACCGGAACGGAGCCAACACGGTCCTTTTCATTCATATCGGTGATGGATTGGGATTCATAGAATCCACTATGTCAATGTCCCAGTAGGGCATAGCGTGCCTCCACCGAAGAAGCCGGAGGCAGCCCATGGACTTCACTCCTTCCCCGCGAACCCAGCAGTACCTGGAGCGCATCCGCGCCTTCATCCGCGACCACATCCTGCCGGTGGAGGAGCAGCACTTCCGCGAAGTCTCCGCCAGGCGCCACGGCGCGGACTGGACGCAGTGGGCCGTCTCTCCCGCCGTGGAGGCGCTCAAGGCCCGGGCTCGGGCCGAGGGCCTGTGGAACCTGTTCCTGCCGGACGCCGAGCTGGGCGCGGGCCTGTCCACCGTCGAGTACGCGCCGCTCGCCGAGGAGATGGGCCGCAGCTTCCTGGCCCCCGAGGTCTTCAATTGCAACGCCCCGGACACGGGCAACATGGAGGTGCTGTGGAAGTACGGCACCGCCGAGCAGAAGGAGCGCTGGCTCAAGCCGCTGCTCGCCGGCGAGCTTCGCTCCGCCTTCTGCATGACCGAGCCGGACGTCGCCTCTTCGGACGCCACCAACATGCGCGCCACGGCCGTCGTCGAGGGGGATGAAATCGTCCTTAACGGCAAGAAGTGGTGGACCACGGGCCTGGGCCACCCGAAGTGCAAGGTCGCCATCTTCATGGGCCTCACGGACCCGAAGGCCGACCGCCACCACCAGCACAGCATGGTCCTCGTGCCGCTCGACGCGCCGGGCGTGAGCATCCAGCGCATGCTGCCGGTGTTCGGCGAGTACGACGAGCCGTACGGCCACGGCGAGGTGTGGTTCGAGAACGTGCGCGTACCCAAGGCGAACTTCATCGTCGGGCCGGGCAAGGGCTTCGAGATCGCCCAGGGGCGGCTGGGGCCGGGCCGCATCCACCACTGCATGCGCTGCATCGGCGCGGCCGAGCGCGCGCTGCAATTGCTCATCGAGCGCGGCATTGCCCGCGTGGCCTTCGGCAAGCCGCTGGTGAACCTCGGCGGCAACCGGGAGCGCATCGCGGACCTGCGCATCGCCATCGATCAAGCCCGCCTGCTGACGCTGTTCGCGGCCTGGAAGCTCGATGACGTGGGTGCGCTGGGCGCGCTCTCGGAGATCTCCGCCATCAAGGTGGTGGCGCCGAACGTGCTGCAGCAGGTGGTGGATGAGGCCATCCAGATTCATGGCGGTGCGGGCGTGTCCTCCGATGTGCCGCTGACGGCGCTGTTCGCGCAGGCGCGGGCGCTGCGCCTGGCGGATGGGCCGGACGCCGTGCATCGCGGGGTCATCGCCAAGCTCGAGCTGTCGAAGTATCACCATCTGATGAAGCAGCACCGGAGCCAGGGCGAATGAACCAGAAACGCATCTTCATCACCGGAGGCGCCTCGGGCCTGGGCCGGGCGCTCGCCGAGCGCTACGCCCGGGAGGGCTGGCGCGTGTGCATCGCCGACATCCACGACGCGCGCGGGCAGGAGGCCCTGGCGGCCCTGCGCGGACAGGGGCACTACCTGCACTGCGACGTGCGCAAGGAGGAGGATCTCCAGGCGGTGGCCGACTGGCTCCAGCAAAACTGGGGCGGCGTGGACATCGTCGTCAACAACGCCGGAGTCGCCATCGGCGGCGCCATCACCGACGTGCCCCTGTCCGACTGGCAGTGGATCATCGACATCAACCTGCTGGGCGTGGTGCGCGGCTGCAAGGTCTTCACGCCGCTGTTCCGGCGCCAGGGAGGTGGCCGCTTCGTGAACATCTCCTCGATGGCGGGGCTCGTCCATGCGCCGATGATGGCCGCCTACAACGCCACCAAGGCTGGAGTGGTCGCCGTCTCCGAGACGCTCCGGGTGGAGCTCGAGCGAGACCGCATCGCGGTGTCGGTGGTGTGTCCTGCCTTCTTCCGCACCCACCTCACCGAGACGCTCCGCGCCTCCAACCCCGAAGTTGCCCGCATCACCCACAAGCTGGTGAACAAGGCCCGGCATGGAGCAGATGAGATCGCCGAGCTCGTCTACCGGGGCGTGCAGCGTGGCGACTTCCACATCCTCACGCACACCGAGGGGAAGGCCGCGTGGATCCTCAAGCGGCTGGCGCCGTTCTCCCTCTACGCCCGAGCCCTGTCCCAGAGCACGCGGCGAATGATGGGGCGCACCCCGCCGGACCAGGCCTCGTCCACGTCCCATGAGTGACCCTTCCCCGCTCGACCGCGCGGGGGCGGTGCGCCCGGGCGAGGAGCTCGACATCACCGCCGTGGACGCGTGGCTCAAGCCGCGCGTCCCTGGCCTGTCCGGCACGCCCAAGGTGACGCAGTACTCCGGCGGCGCCTCCAATTGGACGTACCGGCTGGAGTACGAGCAGGACGACCTCATCCTGCGCAGGCCTCCGGCTGGCACCAAGGCCAAGTCGGCGCACGACATGGGGCGGGAGTTCCAGGTTCAGCAGGCGCTGCGGCCCGTCTACCCCTACGTGCCGGAGATGCTCGCCCGGTGCGAGGACCCGTCAGTCATCGGCAGCGAGTTCTACGTGATGCGCCGCATCCCCGGCATCATCCCGCGCAAGCACCTGCCCAAGGGCCTGGGGCTGGACCCACAGACGACTCGCAAGCTGTGCCTCAACGTCATCGACAAGCTGGTGGAGCTGCACCAGGTGGACGTGAAGCGCACGGGCCTGGAGCACCTGGGCAAGGGAACCGGCTACGCGCGCCGACAGATCGAAGGCTGGAGCGCCCGGTATGAGAAGGCGCGCACCTGGAACGTGCCGCGCTTTCACGGAGTCATCTCCTGGCTCAAGGCGAACACGCCGGAGGACGTAGCCACCTGTGTCATCCACAACGACTTCCGCCTGGACAACTTGGTGCTGGCCCCGGAGGACCCCACCCGCGTCATTGGGATTCTCGACTGGGAGATGGCCACGCTGGGCGATCCGCTGATGGACCTGGGCAACAGCCTCGCCTACTGGGTGCAGGCGGATGACGACCTGTTCATGCGCTCCATGCGCCGGCAGCCCACGCACCTGCCCGGCATGCTCACCCGCCGCGAGGTGGTGGACTACTACTGCGAGCGCATGGGGCTGAAGCCCGCCAACATGGCCTTCTATGAGGTGTACGGCCTGTTCCGGCTGGCGGTCATCGTCCAGCAGATCTACTACCGCTACCACCACCGGCAGACGCGCAACCCTGCCTTCAAACGCTTCTGGCTCATGGCGCACTATCTCCACTGGCGGTGCCGCCGGCTCATCCGATAGGGAACCTCTTCATGCGCAAGAACATCCTCATCACCGGTGCGAGTTCCGGCCTCGGCGAGGGCATGGCCCGCGAGTTCGCCAAGCTCGGCCGCAACCTGGCCCTCTGTGCTCGGCGCACCGAGC
Organism: Hyalangium ruber; assembly: GCF_034259325.1. Classification (NCBI taxonomy): domain Bacteria; kingdom Pseudomonadati; phylum Myxococcota; class Myxococcia; order Myxococcales; family Archangiaceae; genus Hyalangium; species Hyalangium rubrum. Next base: position 26,352 of record NZ_JAXIVS010000016.1, read on the forward strand.
GCCTGGAGGAGCTGAAGACCGAGCTCACCGCCGCGCACCCCGGTATCCGCGTCGTCATCCGGGCGCTGGACGTGACGAACCATGAGCAGGTGTTCGAGGTGTTTCGCGCGTTCCAGAGCGAGCTGGGGACCCTGGACCGAATCATCATCAACGCGGGCATCGGCAAGGGCCAGCCCATCGGCACGGGGGCCTTCCGGGTCAACCGCCAGACGGCGGAGACGAACTTCCTCGCCGCGCTCGCGCAGTGCGAGGCGGCGGTGGAGATCTTCCGCCAGCAGAACGCCGGACACCTGGTCACCATCTCGTCCATGAGCGCCCTGCGCGGCATGCGGCGCAACCTCACCGCCTACGCGGCCACCAAGGCCGGGCTGGCGAACCTGACGGAGGGCATCCGCGCCGACCTGCTCCGCACCCCCATCAAGGTCAGCACCCTCTATCCGGGCTACATCCGCTCGGAGATGAACGAGAAGGTGAAGAACACCCCGTTCATCGTCGACACCGCGACGGGCTGCCGCGCGCTGGTGAAGGCCATGGAGAAGGAGAAGACCGAGGCCTATGTGCCCGCCTGGCCGTGGGGACCGCTCGGCTTCCTGCTCAAGCGGCTGCCGCTCTCCCTCGTGACGCGAATGACCTGAGGCTACTCCACGGGCTCGCAGCGCACCGTGGCCTCGAGCCGTTCCATGCCACCGCCCACGTAGATGGTGCCCGAGGTGGGCGCCGCATCCGTATAGGAGCGCCCCACCGCCACGCGCACGTGGTGGGTCTGCGTGAGCACGCCGTTGGTGGGGTCGAACCCCTTCCACCCTCGCTCCGGCAGGTACACCTGAGCCCAGGCATGGGAGGCCTCGGCCTGCTGCGTGTTGGCGTGCTTGGGGCCCGTGTAGAGGTAGCCGCAGGTGTAGCGCGCCGGCACGCCCAGCAGCCGCGCCAGGCACACGAAGAGGTTGGTGAAATCCTGGCACACCCCGCGCCGCGCCGCGTACACCTGGAACGGCGTGGTGTGGACCGTCGTTACCCCCTGCAGGTACTTGTACTCCTTGAAGAGGGTGAAGTTCAGGTCCAGCAGCGTGTCCAGCAGGTCGAAGTCGTTGCGACGCGCGAAGCTCATCGCGTACTCGAGCAGCTCCTCCAGCTCCGTGTCCGGCAGCGCCGGCGGTTGGAGGAACGGCTGCAACATCGTCTGCTGCCACGGCATCCACAGCAGTGGGAACGTCGTGCGGATGTGCGGCGTGTGGAAGCCCAGCGGATCCGTGTCCCGCAGCTCCACCCGCGAGAGCGCTTCGATTACCAGCTCGGTGTAGGGCGTCTCCACGTTCGCACGCCGCACCCGGTTGCCGAAGACGTCCTCGTACTCCTCGCGCAACGAGCCGGCGGACATCTTCAGCTCGTGGGAGAGCAGCGACTGGAACCGGTCGTGGATGGGCGTCAGCCGCAGCACATGGGCGCTGCGCTCCACGGGCTTGTCGTAGCGGTAGACGGTGCGGTGCCGCACGTCCATCACCCGCACCGGCGTCACGGGCGGGCGCCGCAGCTTGCTGCGCGCCTCCAGCTCCGCGGCCATGCTGTGGGCCTCTTCCCCAGGAGGGCGAGGCGCATTCGGAGGCAGCACCTCGGCGCGAACGGCGCCCTGCCGCACCACCACCAGCGCCCCGGGAGGCACGGGTGCCCAGCGGGCCTTCACGTCGGTACGCGACTCGATGGGCTCGGTGCAGACGATGACACCCTTGTGGCCCTTGGCGCCGCGCTTCGTCAGGTCCATCTCCACGTCTTCATCCCCGACGACGAGCCGGTCGTAGGGCGGCGCCACGCGCCAGAGCCACGCTCCCGAGGCCCCCTGGGCGTCCGCGTACACGCACAGGTCCTGCCCGTCCGTGAAGATGAGGGTGAGCGGGCCAAAGGCGTTGAGCTCCGCCAGCCAGGCCCGCAGCCGCTCCAGGTCCACCTCCCCGAGCCGCTGCCAGCCGGCCGCCTGCACCCAGCTCAGCAGCCGGCAGAAGACGAACTCCGAGTCGGTGGAGCCCACCGGCGCGAAGTGCGTCTCCGGAGGCGGAGGCAGCGCCTTATGCAGGCTGCCGCTGTGGCCGAACAGCCAGTCCCGCCCGCCGAAGCTGCGGCAGAAGGGCTGGGTGTTGGCGTCGCTGATGGCGCCCCACTTCGCCGTGCGGATGTGCAGCAGGAAGAGCGGGGACTCCAGGTGCCCCCACGCCTTGACGAGCTCGCTGTGGATGCTGCCCCCGGGTGGCGGCGCGTGCTCCTTGAGCACCCCCGCCGAGGGTTCGCTGCCCGGGTAGTAGCCGATGCCCCACCCGTCTGGCGGTGTGCGCCCCGGTGCCAGACAGCGCAGGTCCAGGCTGGGCGCGAGCGTCCCCTCGAAGGACATGGCGAGCAGGTTGGGCATGGGGCGGCGGACTCTACTGGGACATCGACTGGGAACCCAGCGCCCGGGCGCTGCCGAAGAACTCGGACGACAGGCTGTCACACACGGCCGCCGTGGCATCGACGACATCCGTCAGCAGCCCGTGGATGGTGACTCCTGGCTCCGTGAGGACCTCGGGCCGCAGCCGCGCCAGCAGCTGTCCGCCCAGCGCCTCGGTCCGCGCGCCGGGCAGCCCCTGCGTCCCAGGAGGGTGGAGCTCGGCCAGGTAGCGGTGGGCCGACTTCAGGCAGTAGCGAATGGAGCGCGGGAACTCCGGCTCGAAGAGCAGGAAGGCCGCCACCGCGTCCCCCGTCACCCGGCCCTGGTGGCGCTTCATGAAGGCCTCGAAGCCCGAGCAGGCCCGCAAGAGCGACAGCCAGAGGCTCGTCTCCACCACCTGGTGCTGCCCCGTGGGGAGCTGCTGGAAGGCGTGGTGGTGTACGTCCAGCACGCGCGCCGTCTGCCCCACGCGCTCCAGCAACACGCCCAGCCAGATGAAGTCCAGCGGCGTGTCATGCAGCATGGTGCTGCGGAACAGCCCCAGGCACAGCTGCATCGCCCGGCGGATGTGCCGGTAGAAGCCGTAGCGGTGCTGGGCGAACTCCGCGCGCCCCTCCTCGCCGTGCATCCACAGGTACACCTCGTTGATGGCCTCCCAGCATTCAATGCTCACCACCTCGCGGATGGCGCGCGCGTTCTCGCGGGCCTCCGACAGCGCGGTCAGCAGGCTGGAGGGGTTGTGCTCCTCCCAGGCCATGAAGTGCTGCACCCGCTCCCCGTCTCCCTCGGCCGCCGCGCCATGCAACCCCGCGAAGCGCGCCCGCTCGCCGAACACGGCCAGCACCGGCATCCAGCACTGCTCCGGAGACAGCCCCGCGTCCAGCGCCAGCGTGCCCGTCACCTGGAGCACCCGCGCCGTGCTCTCGGCGCGCTCCAGGTAGCGCCCGAGCCAGAAGCAGTGCTCCGCCACGCGCGCGATCATGCGACCTCCCGCTGCACCCAGGTGTCCTTCGAGCCGCCGCCCTGGCTGGAGTTGACCACGTACGAGCCCTCGCGCAGCGCCACCCGGCTCAAGCCGCCCGGCAGCACCCAGGGGCCCTGAGGCCCGGTGAGGATGTAGGGCCGAAGGTCCACGCGCCGAGGCGCCACCTGCTTGCGGCCCGCGTCCCAGGTGGGGCAAGAGGACAGCTCCACCCGAGGCTGGGCCACGTAGCGCCGGGGCTCGGCGAGGATGCGCTGGCGGAACTCCTCGCGCTGCTCCCGCGTGGACTGGGGGCCCATGAGCATGCCGTAGCCGCCCGCCTCGTCCACCGCCTTCACCACCAGCTGCTCCAGGTGCTCGAGCACGTACGTCCGGTCCGCCGCGCGCGCGCACACATAGGTGGGCACCTGCGCCAGGATGGGCTCCTCGGAGAGGTAGAAGCGAATCATGTCCGGCACGAAGGCGTACACCGCCTTGTCGTCCGCCACGCCGTTGCCCGGGGCATTGGCCAGCGCCACGTTGCCCGCGGCGTAGGCGCGCATCAGCCCGCGCACGCCCAGCAGGCTGTCGGGGCGGAACGCCTCCGGGTCCAGGAAGGCGTCATCGATACGCCGATAGATGACGTGGACGCGGCGAGGCCCGCGCGTGGTGCGCACGAAGACCTTCTCCTCGTCCACGAAGAGGTCCGCCGGGTGGACCAGCTCCACGCCCATGGTGCGCGCCAGGAAGGTGTGCTCGAAGTAGGCCGAGTTGTAGGGCCCCGGGGTGAGCACCACGACGGTGGAGCGCTCGGGCGCCTCGGGGGACACGGCGCGCAAGGTCTCCGCGAGCCGTGCCGGGTAGTGGTCCACCTGGCGCACCCGGGCCTGCTCGAACACCTCGGGAATCACCCGCTTGGTGATGATGCGGCTCTCCATCACATAGGACACGCCCGAGGGCGTGCGCAGGTTGTCCTCCAGCACCCGGAAGGTGCCCTGCTCGTCGCGGATGAGGTCGATTCCGGAGACGTGGATGCGCACCCCGCCGGGCGGGCGCACGTGGCGCAACTGGGGCTGATACAGCTTCGTGCCGAGGACGAACTGCCGCAGCTCGGGCTGCTCGGCCAGCAGGCGCTGCTCTCCGTAGACATCATCCAGGAACAGGCCGAGCGCGCGGACGCGCTGCTCCAGCCCGCGCTCCACGTGTACCCAGTCGGTCGCGGCGATGATTCGGGGGATGAGGCAGAAGGGGAAGATCTTCTCGGTGCCGCGCGCGTCCGAGTACACCGAGAAGGTGACGCCCTGGTTGAGCAGGGCCCGCTCCGCCAGCGCCTGAAACCGGGCGAAGTCCTCTCGGCTCTGGACGCCCAACAGCCCGGCGAGGCGCGTGAAGTGGGGGCGCGGCGTCCCCGCCGCATCGAACAGCTCATCGAAAGTACCGGGCGCGACGGTGTAGCTGTCGAACAGCCCGGGCACGTCCCGCCTTCTCATCCGTCGACTCCCAGCGGCGATGACACCCCGCGTCGAAGAAACTCTACCCCACGTGCGGACAGCACAACGAGGGCGCACCACCCGGCTCGGGAAGACCTCTCTTTTACACACCCAGCGTATGCGCTGTAAAAGACCCTCAGCGAAAATCTGTAAACAAAATTGATAATGGCATTCATTGACACCAGGACAACTTCTCCAGGAAAAGGCGCGCCCAGCTGATCCCCCGCATTCCCCGAGAGGTCCCCTTGCGCAGACTCGTCTCCTGTCTCGTCGCCGCCTCGCTCGCGGTGCTGCCGCAGGCCCAGGCCGCCACCCAGCAGGCCCAAGCCAGCAGCGCTATCGTCGTCCAGGGGTTCCACTGGAACTCTGCCGGCTACGCCAACCCGAACTGGTACGGAGTGCTCTACGGCAAGGCGCCGGACCTGGCGGCCATGGGCTTCACGCACGTGTGGTTCCCGCCGCCCAGTGACTCGGCGGCCCGAGAGGGGTACCTGCCGCGCCAGCTCAGCGTGCTCAACTCGAGCTACGGCAGCGAGACGGACCTGAAGAACGCCATCACCGCGTTCACCAACAGCGGGGTGAAGGTGGTGGCCGACGTGGTCATCAACCACCGCGTGGGCACCGCCAACTGGGCGGACTTCACCAACCCCACCTGGGGCAGCTACGCGGTGACGAACAATGACGAGTGGGGCCAGGGCACGGGCGCCGCGGACTCGGGAGACGGCTACGGCGCCGCGCGAGACATCGACCACGGCAACGCGGTGGTGCAGGCGGACCTCAAGAGCTGGCTGAGCAGCCGGCTCAAGGGCGTGGGCTTCAGCGGGATTCGCTACGACTACTCCAAGGGCTACGCGCCCAGCTACGCCAAGGTCTACCACGACGCCATGGCCCCGGACTTCTGCGTGGGCGAGGTGTGGACGGACCTCAACTACAACAACGTGGATGCGCACCGGCAGTTGCTCATCAACTACGTGGATGGCACGGGCGGCACGTGCGGCGTGTTCGACTTCACCACCAAGGGTCTGCTCAACCAGGCGCTGACCTATAACGAGTACGGGCGGCTGAAGGACGCGACGGGCAAGCCGGCGGGCGGCATCGGCTGGTGGGCGCAGAAGATGGTGACGTTCGTGGACAACCACGACACGGGCCCGAGCGAGAACTGCAACGTGGGGCAGCGCCACTGGCCGGTGCCCTGCGACAAGGTGATGCAGGGCTACGCCTACGTGCTCACCCACCCTGGCATTCCGTCCGTCTACTACCCGCACATCTATGACTGGAACCTGAAGGCGGCGATCCAGGCGCTGATGGGAGTGCGCAAGACGCAGGGCATCACCTCCACGTCCACGGTGTCCATCCAGCGGGCGGAGAACGGCCTCTACGCGGCCATCGTCAATGGCAACACGGCGGTGAAGATTGGCGGCACGGACTGGAACCCCGGCACGGGCTGGACGCTGGCGGCCTCGGGCAGTGGCTACTCGGTGTGGACGCAGGGCGGCGGCGGTGGCAACCCCGACCCCAACCCCTGCACCACGGTGCCGGTGAGCTTCAGCATCAGCAACGCCAACACCACGTGGGGGCAGGACCTCTACGTGGTGGGCAACCAGACGGCGCTGGGCAACTGGACGCCGGCCAGCGGCTTCAAGCTCACCATTCAGGGCACGGGCGCCAACGCCACCTGGAGCGGCACGGCGCAGCTGCCTCCCGCCACGGCCACCCAGTACAAGTACGTGAAGTGGAACGGCTCCACCGCCGCGTGGGAGAGCAACCAGGCCACCAGTAGCGGCAACCGCGAGTTCACCACGCCGGCCTGTGGCGGCACCGCCACGCGCGCGGACGGCAGCTTCAAGTTCTAGGCCCGGGGCTCTCCACTCATGAACCGCTTGAAGCAGTCCGTGGCGCTCGTCCTCGCCACCCTCCTCCTGCAGGCCGGGGCGGCGCGCGCGCAGACGCAGAGCATCGCGGCCGCGCACGTGTACCACAACCACATGCCCAACTTCTGGGCGTACTACGACACCAGCCAGTACGCCTCGACGCCGGTGGGCAGCCCCATCCGCTACACGTATGACGGCCAGGTCATCAACCTGAAACAGAGCCCGCCGGCCAACTACACGTACTACCTGCCGTCGGGCGCGCCCATGCCGCACGACGACCTGGTCACCTACTACTCGCACCACGCGAAGACGGGCGCGTACCTGTACTGGCCTCCGGCCGTCGCCTCGGACATGCGCACCAATGCGTCCACGGGACAGGTCCACGTCACCATGTCCGGCGCCGTGGTGAACAACGTGCAGAGCCTCACCACGCTGCAGAACGTGTCTGGCTACAACAACCCCTCGTGGGGCACCTCGTGGAGGGACCGGTACAACACCCTCTTCACCCCGGCGGGGAACCGGACGTTGGACCTCATCCACTTCACGGGCCACCACTCCATGGGGCCGCTGGTGGGGCCGGAGTACTTCCTCAAGGACCTCATCTACCAGAGCGCCACGCTGGCGCAGCCCTACTTCCTGGGCGGGGACTACCGCTCCTCCAAGGGCTTCTTCCCCACGGAGCTGGGCTTCTCCGAGCGCCTCATCCCCACGCTGACGAAGCTGGGCATCCAGTGGTCCGTCATCGGTGACAACCACTTCTCGCGCACGCTGAAGGACTACCCCTTCCTGAACGATCCGGGCTCGGACACGCTGGTGTCTCCGCCCAACCGCGCGGACCTGCAGAACACCAGCAACGTGGGAAGCTGGGTCAGCCTGCAGATGGCGCACGAGCAGCAGACCATCCGCAACAAGTACCCGTTCGCCTCCACGCCGCACTGGGTGCGCTACGTGGACCCGGCCACGGGCACCGAGTCGCGCATCGTCGGCATCCCCGTGAACCAGAACGGCTCCTGGTACGAGGGCTGGGAGGGCGAGGTCACCGTGGACGTGGTGAACCTGCAGAGCTTCCAGGGGCTGGTGCCCCAGCGGCAGTTCTTCGTGGTGGCCCATGACGGAGACAACTCGGGCGGGCGCGCCGGCTCGGAGAGCACCTGGTACAACGGCCGCAGCGTCACCTGCACCGCGGGCGTGCAGTGCATGGGCATCAGCGAGTACCTCGCCGCGCACACCCCGCCCGCCTCGGACGTGGTGCATGTGCAGGATGGCTCGTGGGTGGACACGCGCGACTCCTCCTCGGATCCGCAGTGGCACCACTGGAAGCTGCCGTTCGGCATCTGGAAGGGCCAGTTCCCCGCCTTCAACTCGGCCACGGGGCTCAACCTGGCGCCGAAGACGAACCTCAGCGGCGTGCAGGAGGGGATGACCGTCTCCTTCGAGCACGGCTGGCACTACCTGGAGCGCAACTTCGCCCTGCTCCAGGCGGCGCTCAACTACGCGAAGACGGCCGAGCAGATCTGGCTGGATGCGCACCCCAACCACTGGCAGCCCAGCACCACGCTGGACAACCACGTCACGCACCCGGGCAACCAGCTCAACCCGTGGATGATGTCCTACCCGGTGAAGGGCGATGCGGCCAATGACTACGCGGGCGGCGCCAACCCGGCGGAGCTGGCCTGGTACTTCCTGCTGCCGGCGATGGACTCGGGCTTCGGCTACTACGACGAGAACCAGGACGACAACGTCAAGCCGACGCTGTCCTTCAACCAGTCGCTGTTCTTCTCCAAGCCGTACGTACAGGACCGGGTGGCGCAGGACCGCACGGGTCCCTCCGTGTGGTGGGCACAGCGCTGGCCCTACAACCCGGGCAGCGCGAACACGGACAAGTCCGAGGGCTGGACGCTCCACCACTTCAACAACACGTTCGCCTTCTACACGTATGCGTATGACCTGAGCGGCATCTCCAACATCAAGGTCCGGGTCCGCACGCACACGAACAACAGCATCGACCCGCTGGACAACACCCACAAGGTGTACGACCCGGCGGGGCGGCAGGCGGCGGGCGTGCCCAACATCGACCCCTCGCGCGTGAGCGCCTGGGTGGACTACCCGCTGACCAAGCGGGACTTGCGACCGGTGATGAACGGCGTCTCCTGGCAGCCCGCCTACCTGCCGGTGATGCAGAAGGTGGCCGCGCAGGAGATTGGTGACCTCTATTACGTGTACCTCGGCAACTACCGCAACCAGCTGCTCGACTACTACGTGGAGGCCACGGACAGCCGGGGCAACGTGACCCGAAGCGAGATCCAGTCCGTCTACGTAGGCGCGGGCCGGTACAACCTCGTCAGCGGCAAGTACGTGGAGGACATCAACGGCTCGGTGCAGGGCACCCACCCGTTCCTCGTGGTGGACACCACCGCGCCCTCGGCCCCCACGGGCTTGGCGGTGGCCACGCGCACGGACCGTTCCGTGAAGCTCACCTGGAACGCCGCCACGGACAACGTGGGAGTGACGGGCTACACCATCTTCCGCAACGGCACGCAGGTGGGCACGAGCACCACGACGAACTACACTGACAGCGGGCTGACGGCGAACACCAGCTACAGCTACACGGTGAAGGCGCGTGACGCGGCGGGCAACACCTCCGCGTCCAGCGCCGCGCTCGCGGTCACCACCCAGCCGCCGGACACCATTGCGCCCTCGGCCCCCACGGGACTGACGGCCTCGGGGGTGACGAGCTCCTCGGTGACGCTGAGCTGGACGGCCGCCACGGACAACTACGGCGTGGCCGGCTATTACGTGTACCGGAGCGGGACGCAGATCGCCGCGCCCTCGGGCACCAGCTACACGGACAGCTCGCTGTCGCCCAGCACGGCCTACAGCTACACCGTGAAGGCGGCGGACGCGGCGGGCAACCTCTCGGCGGCCAGCTCCGCCGTGAGCGTCACCACCAGCGCGGGCAATGCCGCCACCGTCTATTACAAGAAGGGCTTCACCTCGCCGTACCTCCACTACCGCCCGGCGGGCGGCACGTGGACCACCGCGCCCGGTATCGCCATGCCGGACTCGGAGGTGGCGGGCTACGCGAAGTACACGGTGAACCTGGGCACGGCCACCCAGCTCGAGGCTGTCTTCAACAACGGCAGCGGCACCTGGGACAACAACAACGGCGGCAACTACTTCTTCGCCACGGGCACCTCCACGTTCAACGCGGGCACCATCACCCCGGGCGCGCCCTTCGTGGACTCGACGTCGCCCTCCGCGCCGACCCACCTCACCTCGCCCTCGAAGACGGCCTCCTCCGTCTCGCTGGCGTGGACAGCCTCCACGGATGACGTGGGCGTGACGGGCTACCTCGTCTTCCGGGGCACCACGCAGGTGGGCACGAGCACCACGACGAGCTACACGGACAACGGGCTCGCGGCCAACACCGCGTACAGCTACACCGTGAAGGCGAGGGACGCGGCGGGCAACACCTCGCCGTCCAGCGCCGCGCTCGCGGTCACCACCAGCGCGGGCAACGCCGTCACCCTCTATTACAAGAAGGGCTTCGCCACCCCGTACCTCCACTATCGCCCGGCGGGCGGCACGTGGACCACCGCGCCCGGCGTGGCCATGCCGGACTCGGAGGTGACGGGCTATGCGAAGTACACGGTGAACCTGGGCACGGCCACCCAGCTCGAGGCTGTCTTCAACAACGGCAGCGGCACCTGGGACAACAACGGAGGGCTCAACTACTTCATCCCCTCGGGAACGCAGACGTTCAACGCGGGCACCATCACCGCGGGAGCACCGTCGGGCGATGTGTCCTCTCCGGCGGCGCCCACGGGGCTGGCGGTGTGGACGAAGACGGCCACCTCCGTCTCGCTCACATGGAACACCGTCACGGACCCGAGCGGCATCGCCGGCTACAACGTCTATCGCGGCGGCACGCTGGTGGGGGCGCCCACGGCGAGCAGCTACACGGACACCGGCCTCACGGCGGGGACGACCTACAGCTACACGGTGAAGGCGCGAGACACGGTAGGCAACCTCTCGGCGGCCAGCGCGGCGCTGAGCGTCACGACGAGCGCCACGGGCACCACCGTCACCTTCAACGAGACAGCCAGCACGGTGGTCGGCCAGAACATCTACGTGGTGGGCAACATCGCCGCGCTGGGAGGGTGGAGCACGGGGTCCGCCATCGCGCTCTCGTCGGCCAACTACCCGACCTGGAGCGTGGCGCTGAGCCTGCCGGGCTCCACTGCCATCGAGTACAAGTACATCAAGAAGGACAGCAGCGGGAACGTCATCTGGGAGAGCGGCGCCAACCGCGTGTACACCACTCCGGCCAGCGGCACCGCGACGTTGAACGACACCTGGAAGTAGTCCCCTGCACACGCGGGCTGGCCTGAACACCGAGGGCCAGCCCGCGTTCCCGTCTCAGCACAGACCGAACCTGTCAGACAATCAGACAGGTTTGGCAAGAGCGCGCCACGGGGGCAGCTTGCATCCGCGGAGTCAAAGGAGTCCGTGAGCCGAGGGAGAGCGGGACGGCCGGCGCGGGAGGACCCGTCCGCTGACGGGGGGCCCCGCGCCGAGACGAGGGACCCGCGACCTGCGTGCCAAGACCGCGGGCCCGTGCAGGCTCCCCGTCACACGGAGTCCCACGCGAGCATCTGGCCCGCGAGCCCCCGTTAGCGCGGGGGAGGAATGGGCTGGGAGGCGGTAACAGGCTTGTCCACGGCCTCGCGCTTCCGTGACTGGAGCTCCTCCAATACCTGGAGTGCGGCGCGAGCCTCTTCGGTGGTGGCGAGCGGCCGGAAGGCCTCCACCGCGCGGGAGAGCGCCTGGGCCTCATCCGCCTCGCGCGCGCGGATGCGCTCCACCGCGTGGCTGAAGCGGTCGAAGAACTTCTTGAGCTCGTCGTACTTCCGAAGCGGGCGCAGCCGCGGGTAGTGCCCCGCCGCGAGTGCTTCCACGTACAGGTTCATCACGTACACCGGGCCGGCCACACGGTGGGTGAAGACCAACCCGAACAGGGCGAGCGCCACCCCCGTGCCCACCACCGCCATCACGGTGAGCCAGAGGATCGTCATGCCCGCAAGGCCCTCGGCCGACGAGCCCGCCTCCAGCGCCGCCGTGTGGGCCCACCATGCGAGCACGCCGAAGAGTCCGATACTGCCCGCTCCGATGGAGGACAGCATCAGGATGTATTTGAGCTGAAATTGACGATCGATGAGGTACGTGCGCCGCCGCCAGGCGGGCTTCTGTGAAGCAATGACGGTGTCTGAGGACATGCCGTTGACCAGACTACCCTATCCAACCCGGGGGGTTTGACCCGTTCTTTTCAAGGGATCTACGACGGACACATCACCCACCGCCGCCCTTGGAGAAGCCCATGTCCCGCTCTCTTGCCGCGCCGAGCCTCGCGCTCGCACTCGTAGTCCTCTCGGGGTGTAAAGGTGACCCGAACACCCCGGAGTACTGGGAGAAGAAGCTCGGCGATGCCCGGAAGACGGCCGTCAAGGTGCAGGTGGTGGAGGCGCTGCGCGACTCCGGCAAGCTCCAGGAGGGCTTCCTGCCGATGCTGCACGCGCGGCTGGCGGCCGAGAAGCGCCCGGAGGTGAAGGCGGCCCTGGCCCGCGTCCTGGGAGACCTGAAGCACCCCTCTTCGCTGGAGCCGCTGCAGGCGGCGCTGGACCCGAGCGCCTCGGAGATGGACGTACACCTGATGAACAAGGAGCTGGCGGCAGCGCTCGGCAAGCTGGGCAACCCGAAGGCGGCGCCGACCTTGGCGGGCCTGCTGCGCTCCCGGGACAACTACACCCGCATGGAGGCCATCCAGGCGTTGGGAGCCCTGCGCGCTCCCGAGGCGGTGGAGCCGCTGATCCAACTGACGCTGGATGAGAACGCCGAGCCCCTGCTGAACAAGAAGGCCATCGAGGCGCTGGGGCGCATTGGCGACGCGCGGGCGGTGCCGGCGCTGGTGCGCATGCTGACGAAGGAGCGACGGGGCATCTCCTTCTATGTGGAGAGCTCGCTGGCGCTGTACCAGGTGGGCACACCGGCGGCCGAGGCGCTGCTGGCGGCGCTGGAGGGCCGGGACGCGGAGTTGGCGCAGTGGGCGAAGCAGAACGGGGTACACCCAGCCAGCTACGCGATGAAGTCGGCGCAGATCCTCGGGGACCTGAGGGAAAAGCGGGCTGAGGCGGCGCTGCTCAAGCAGCTGACGTTCGCGAACGAGGACGCGCGCATCCAGGCGCTGGTGCGGATGCAGGCGGCGGAGGCGCTCGGGCGGATGCGGGCGACGGCGGCGGTGCGCCCGCTCTCGGCCCTGGTATCGGAGGAAGACCCGACGGTGCGCGGCTCGTACGTCCGCGCACTCGTATTGCTGGGCGGGCGCGAGGCGCTGCCAGCGCTGGAGAAGGCGGCGAGCAAGGGTGACTGGTACGCCCGGGAAGTGGCGATGCGAGGCCTGGCGATGCTGGGAGACGCGCGCGAGCAGCCGCTCTTCACGAAGTGGGCGGAGGCGGAACCGGCGCGCACGACCACCGAGTGCAATGAGTACGGAGGCGAGGGCTGCGAGGATCCGGCGGCGCTGGGCAAGTCGCGGGCGGAGAGCCTCCAGCGATACGGCCAGCTGCTGGAGGCAGCGCAGTCCTGCGGAGCGGAGGGCGGCTGCTGGGCGCAGAAGCTGGCGGACAAGAACGCGAGGCTGGTGGAGCGCGCGGCGCTGGAGCTGGGGCGTGGCGGCGCGGCGCAGCACGCGGTGGCGCTGGCGGGGCGGCTCTCGGAGAAGGACTTGGAGACGCGCTTCACGCTGATCCAGGCGCTGGACTGGCTGGTGGACTCGAAGGAAGGCGCGGTAAAGGCGCGCGAGGCACTGCCGAAGATCCAGGCCCAGCTCACGGATGAGAAGGGTAACAACCACTTCGTGAAGGTGAACGAGGACCTGCGCCGGCTCGCCATCCGACTGGAACGGCCCTGATTCTCTGCCCGTGAAGATTGGGCTCCCTGAGTCTCGTCGCGGTAGCATGGCTGCGGAGACCTCAGGTGCCCAAGCCAGACGCCCTTGCCAGGGAAATCATCGACGAAGCCCTCGGGCTCGCCAGTTGGATCATCCAGGACGCGAAGGACGGCAACATTGGCGCCAGCCCAGGTGTTGTCGTCCGCCAGTCCCTCCTCGGTATCCGTCACGGGACACCGGACTATCGGCTTCCTGGCAGGCTCCCCGCCCACGCCGAAGTGGAGGCGCGCTCCACCAAGCTTCTGGCTCCTGCGGCCTCCAACCGCGCAACGCACAAGGCTTCGGCACAAATTCTCTCTTTGCTTCTGTGCTTACTGCTCGTCTCCTGCAGCACCACTCCTCCATCTCGCGCGGAGGAGATCGACCTTGCTCACACTATTCTCCTAATTCGAGCACTCCCTGACGGCCAGTTCACCCATACCTGGCACCGAGCCGAAGAACTCAATCTCCCCCAATGCATGCGCTTGCCAAGCTCGCGAGCCACGGATAGGCGCATCGTGCTGGCAATGGGCCCCACGCGCGACTGCGATGCAGAACTTCAAGAGTGCATGAGGGAGTGCATGGATCGCCCACTTCCGCGAGGCTATGGACACATTACGTCCCAAGGCCGGAAAGGCGGGGGCAAGGAAGCTTATTGCAACAAGAAATGTCTGCAGCCATACCTCGACTGCTGGAAGCTTCAAGAAATGAAGCCTCACGAGTTCACGGCCGTTGATGACGCCGTGAACTGGGTGAAACGAAACAATAAGTCCATTTTGCTGGGAAGCGTGGTCGTCATTGGAGGCGTGGTCTTCGTCGTGGTTTCCGCGGGAGCAGGGCTTCTCATTCTCGCGCCAGCAGCGCTCCTAGCGTCATCTGGAGCTCCCACTGCCTCCTGCATCGTGGCGGTGACACCATGAGCATCACAGAGCTCTGCCTTGAAGTGGAGGGACTTCTTGGGCGATTCCGAGAGGACTCTTCATCTCCGAAGGAGCAGAAGTTGCTCCTGGTAGCCATTGACGCGCTCAACTTCATCTCAGCCACGGGGCAATCTCATGAATTCGAAGATTACCTCAAGCGCGTCGAGACCGACGCCCCTCCTCTCGTCATTGCAAGCTTCGACACGCGTGAAGAAGCAGAGACTTGGCTCGAGAATCACCCCCATCCGCCTCGCATCGCGAATGTGCTGATTGGGGGAGAGTACTACAGCGCCATGTGCTCACGTGAGCGTAATGACCGGAGACTGGTCCGAACCCAGACGCTCGAGTACTACCTCGCAGCGATGATCCGCGATGGGATTCCTCCTTCTGTGGCCACTTTCAACACGCAAGAGGAAGCCACCGCCTGGGTCCACGGTCAGCCCGAACCCCCGCGTCAGGTGTTTATCCACATCGCAGGTGCGGCATACCTCGTCGTGTATCATGACAAGGTCAACCTCCGCGCCATCTACCCCCTCTCCCGGGCCGCGAAGAACGTCAACTGGGATTAACCGTTGACGCGTGTGCCCCAGGCGGTGGCTCGGTGGGCGCACCGCCGCCGCCTCCTGCACTCGTCAGCAACTCTCCTCTGCCGCTCTGCGCTTTCTCCTCCCCTCCCATGAAGGAACCCTGCCTTCCTACGATTTGGCCTCGCATGGAGACGGGGTTGGCCTGGCGTACAGTGAGGCCGGTCGACGGATGTGCTTCGGCTGGCGCCGCATCTGAAGCCATCCTCTCGCGTTCGCGGCTCCGCTCGTCTGCCAGGATCAAGTTCGTCCGCGACTTCGAGACGTGAAAAGAGTGATTCCGGCGTCCGGCTCCCATCATCCTCTCGGGCCCTCGGTACACGCGGCATCCTGTCACGTCCGGCAACCCGCTCCCAAGCACGCAGGGCGCCTAGGCGCAGGAGCCGCCTGCCTCCTCGCCTGCCCCTCCCCTTCCGCCCAGGAATGGATGCCTAGCTTTCCCCCAGGAACGAGTTCACTGACCAGGAGGGAACACCATGGCGAAGCACGCGTGGAAGGGTTTCATGATGGCGGGTCTGCTCGGGCTGACCGGGCTGGCCGTGGGCTGCACCGAGCGTGAGAACTCCGAGCTGCGCGAGGACACGCGCGAGATGGGCCAGGACATCGACAACGCCGCCGACAACGCCGCCCAGGGCGTGGAGGACACCGCGCGCGACGTGAACAACGACTTGCGCGACGGCACGGGTGGCTCGGGCGTCAATGACGACCTGAACGACGACGACGTCAACATCGGCGACCGCGAGGGCGTCATCAACGACGGCGAGGGCCCGTTCGAGCAGCCCAACCGAGTGGGCGAGGACAACATGCTCGAGGACGGCAAGGGCCCCCTCGAGGACAACAAGAACCGCTAGCCCCCAGGGCTCACGGAGCTGAAGCGGGCCAGGGCGAGGGGACTCGACTCCCCCACCCTGGCCCTGTTGTTCAGTGCTGCGGCCCGCGAAGCGGCTCGCCCGCCGCCTGGAGCGCGCGGTACTCGGCATCCTCGAACACGCGCGAGCGGATGAGGAAGCGCACGCCCTCGGGAGCTTCCGCCGAGAAGCCGCTGCCCCGTCCGGGCACCACGTCCACCGTCAGGTGGGTGTGCTGCCAGTACTCGAACTGCGGGCCCGAGATGTAGAAGGGCGTGTCCACGATCGTCCCCAGGAACACGTCCTGCTGGCCGATCTTGAAGTCCCCTCGCGGGAAGCACATCGGCGCGCTGCCGTCACAGCAGCCTCCCGACTGGTGGAACATCAGCGGGCCGTGCATCCCCTGCAACTTGCGCAGCAACACCTCGGCGGCCGGCGTTACCGACACCCGTGCCACATTCATGGGGCCTCCTTGCGCCACGGCCTAGAAGAAGCCCATGGGCTTCGGGTCGTAGCTGACGAGCAGGTTCTTCGTCTGCTGGTAGTGATTGAGCATCATCTTGTGCGTCTCGCGGCCGATGCCCGACTGCTTGTAGCCACCGAACGCCGCGTGCGCGGGGTAGAGGTGGTAGCAGTTGACCCACACGCGGCCCGCCTGGATGGCGCGGCCCATGCGGTAGGCGGTGTTGGTGTCGCGCGTCCACACGCCGGCGCCCAGCCCGTACAGCGTGTCATTGGCCTGGGCCAGCGCGTCCTCCGTGTCCTTGAACTTCGCCACCGAGACGACGGGGCCGAAGATCTCCTCCTGGAAGACGCGCATCTTGTTGCTGCCCTCGAAGATGGTGGGCTCCACGTAGTAGCCCTCGGCCAGCGCACCCGACATGCTGGCGCGGCCGCCACCGGTGAGCACCTTGGCGCCCTCCTTCTTGCCGATGTCGATGTACGAGAGGATCTTCTCGAGCTGATCATTCGAGGCCTGCGCGCCGATCATCGTGCCCGTGTCCAGCGGGTTGCCCTGAACGATCTTCTTGGTGCGCTCCACGGCCTTCTGCATGAAGGCCTCGTAGATCTTCTCCTGCACCAGCGCGCGCGAGGGGCAGGTACACACCTCGCCCTGGTTGAGGGCAAACATGGCGAAGCCCTCGAGCACCTTCTCGGCGAAGTCGTCGTTCTTGTCGAACACGTCGGAGAAGAAGATGTTGGGCGACTTGCCGCCCAGCTCCAGCGTCACCGGGATGATGTTCTCGGAGGCGTACTGCATGATGAGGCGGCCCGTGGTCGTCTCACCGGTGAAGGCAATCTTGGCGATGCGCTTGTTGCTGGCCAGGGGCTTGCCGGCCTCGATGCCAAAGCCGTTCACCACGTTGAGCACGCCGGGAGGCAGCAGGTCCCCCACCAGCTTCGCGAACTCGAGGATGGTGACGGGCGTCTGCTCGGCGGGCTTGAGCACCACGCAGTTGCCGGCGGCCAGCGCGGGGGCGAGCTTCCAGGCCGCCATGAGCAGCGGGAAGTTCCAGGGGATGATCTGCCCCACCACGCCCAGCGGCTCGTGGAAGTGGTAGGCCACGGTGTTGTCGTCCAGCTCGCCGAGGGTGCCCTCCTGCGCGCGGATGACGCCGGCGAAGTAGCGGAAGTGGTCGATGGCGAGCGGCAGGTCCGCGGCCAGCGTCTCGCGAATGGGCTTGCCGTTGTCCCACGTCTCGCTGACGGCCAGCATCTCGAGGTTGGCCTGCATCCGGTCGGCGATCTTGTTGAGGATGTCGGCGCGGCTGGCGACGGAAGTCTTGCCCCAGGCGGTCTTCGCCTTGTGGGCAGCGTCCAGCGCCTTCTCGATGTCCTCGTGGTTGGAGCGGGGAATCTCGCAGAACGCCTTGCCCGTCACCGGGGTGATGTTCTCGAAGTACTGGCCTCGTACGGGCGGGACGAACTCGCCACCGATGTAGTTGCCGTAGCGGCTGGAGTACTGAATCTTGCTGCCGGGCTGACCAGGGGCTTCATAGACCTTCGTCATCACGACCTGCCTTTCGTGTATGGGGCCACGCGCCGCCTCACGACCGGGGGGCCATGGGGGAGCGCGGTTGCGAACGATACGGTTAAAAGGACCAGCGAAGGAACAGCGGGCGGGGCCCGCGGCGTCCAACGCGCTCGTGAGAACTGTATTTCTCGGATTCCTGCTGACGTATTCCGTGGTCGCGGGCGCGGAGGATCGCGTTGCCGCCGCGCGTCAAAACCAGGCCCAGGTGCTCCCCGCGCTCTTCACCGCCGCGGGGGTGGCCTGGCCACCGACCGAGCTGTACCTGCGCGCCTTCAAGCACGAGCGCGAGCTGGAGGTCTGGGCGGGCGCGGCGGGCAAGCCGCTGGTGAAGGTGAAGACCTATGCCTTCTGCGCCGCGTCCGGAGAGCTGGGCCCCAAGCGCCAGGAGGGAGACCTTCAGGTGCCCGAGGGCTTCTACACGATTGACCTCTTCAACCCGCGCAGCGCCTACCACCTCTCCATCCGGGTGAGCTACCCGAACGAGTCGGACCGAATCCTCGGCCGCAGGCCGCTGGGCGGCGCCATCATGGTGCATGGCAACTGCGTGAGCATCGGCTGCATCGCCATCGAGGACGGCCCCATCGAGGAGCTGTACCTCATGACGCTGGAGGCAAAGCGGAAGATGGGGCGCGACGTGCCCATCCACATCTTCCCCCGGAGGCTGAACGCCGAGGGGCTGGCGGCGCTGGAGCAACTGCCCCAGGCCCAGGCCAACGCGGCGCTCCTGGCCTTCTGGCGGGGCCTGGCGCCGGGCTGGAGCCACTTCGAGGAGACGCGGCGCCCGCCCCGGGTGAGCGTGGATCCGAAGACGGGCGCCTACCGGGTGAAGCCGGGCAAGTAGCTCAGATGGGGCTGGGGCCCATGTGCGGCGGCGAGGGCTCGCGCGGCAGGTGGATGGTGAAGGTGCTGCCGCGCCGCACCTGGCTCTCCACCTGGATGCGGCCTCCGTGCGCCGAGACGATGCCGTGGACCACGGCCAGCCCCATGCCCGTCCCCTTGCCCAGCGGCTTCGTGCTGAAGAAGGGCTGGAACAGCTTGTCGATGATGTCCGGCCCCATGCCCACGCCGTTGTCCTTCACCACCAGAACAGCCTCCGTGCCCTCCTGGTAGGTGCGCACCTCCACCTTGCCCCCCGGAGGCACCGCCTGCGCCGCGTTGATGAGCAGGTTGATGACCACCTGGGAGATCTGCCGGGGCCGGCCCACCATGGGCGACACCGTGCCCAGCAGCACGTTCATGTCGCAGTGCGAGTGGAACTGGCCGTGGGTGATGCGCAGCGCCGCCTCCACCTCCGCGTTCAAGTCGTACTCGACCATGGGCTCGGGGCCGCCCCGGGCGAAGTAGCGCAGGTCCGACACGATGGAGGCGATGCGCTGCACCCCTTCCAGCGTCGCCGGCAGCACGTCGGTGACGTACTCCTCCAGCTCCGGGGTGAGGCCCGGTTGCGACTTCAGGTCCTTGTGCAGCAGGTTGATGTTGCTCTTGATGTAGCTGAGCGGGTTGTTGATCTCATGGGCGATGCCGGCGGCCAGCAACCCGAGGCTCGAGAGCCGATCCTGCTCGCGGGCGCGCTGGTGGGCCTGGGCCAGCTCGTCATGGGCGCGCGTGAGCTCCTGGTGCCGCCGCGACAGCCCCTCCAGCGCGTGCCGCTGCAGGTGGACCCGCGCTCCGGAGATGGCGTAGGCCAGCGCCGAGAGCACCAGGAAGACAGCCGGCACGAGGGGCGGGCAGCCATCCAGCACGGCGATGCCGCCCACCAGCAGCAGCAGGCTAAAGAGCAGGTAGCGCGTCAGCTTCCCCAGGTGCTCATCCACCCACAGGCTGTCGAGCGGCAGGTACAGCCAGATCGGCAGCGCCCAGTCGGTGAGCAGGCCATAGGTGAGGGTGACGGCCTGGTTGAAGACGAGCCGGAAGGTCTCCGTGGTGCGCGCCCGCTTCGAGAAGAAGCGCCGCGCCAGCAGCGCGTTGACGGCCGTGGACAGGACGAACACCGCGGTGCTGAGGGCGATGGTCTTCCACTGTCCCCACACCCAGACCACCAGGAGCACATGGGTGGCCAGGGCCGCCGCGAGGGTGAAGCGCTTCAAGCGGACGTGGAGGCGCTCCTCCACGGAGCCCGGATCCAGCTCCAGCTCGGCCGCGCTCAGGGCGGACTCCTCCCGCAGCGGCTCGAGCTCGAAGGTGTCTACGGGGACCTGGCGTTCCGGAAAGTGGCTCATTCCTCTCCCTTCACGCCGCCTCCGGTATCTCAGGGCGCGGGGGAATGGAACTCTACCTGTTCCCGGCCTTCCCAGGATCTCGCCATCGTAGGGCTACCCCCTCGGCCAGCTCACACTCCCCAGCCGGTAGGACGGGCCGTCGAGCTCACCCTACCCGGCGCTCGGGCTCGGGCTGCTCGGCCGGGCCCTCCTCGCCGGAGTCGAGGGCGGGCAGGGGGGCGGGCTCATCCTGGAAGGCGCTGGGCAGCAGGTTGAAGGGCAGCACCTTGGACAGGCCCAGCAGCAGCAGCACGCCGCCAGGCGCGGCGAAGATGGCCAGGGCGGGGATGACCTTGGCCACGTCGATGAGCTGGGCGCGCATGCGGCGGCGCTCCTCCCGGGACAGCTTCTGGCCGCGCGCCCCCTTGGCCAGGAGCACCGCCAGGTCACCCGTCTCGCGCACCTCCTGCATGACCCGGTGGAAGTTCTTGTCGAGGGCCTCCTGGATGCGCCCCACGAAGTCCTCGCCCATCAGCCCGGCGGCGGCGGACACGGTGAACACGTCCACCACGGAGCGGTGCTTGGCGTAGAACTCGGCCATCTCCAGCTCCAGCCGGTGGACCTCTTCCGGGGACACCTGGAGCGCCTCGCGCAGCTGCCCGAGGAAGACGCGCTCCCCCCGGGAGTGCTGCCCATCCACCAGCGAGGCCAGCAGGGCCTGCTCGAGGATGAAGAGCTTCATGTCCTTGCTGCGCACCCCGGCCACCATGGTGCGCACGGCCAGCCGGTGCTCGAAGGACTTCTTCACCGCCGCCTTCAGCTCGGACTCGATGTCGGCCGGCAGCGCCAGGTCCTCCACCTGCCGGAGGATGGCCCGACGCATCGCGTAGCTGGGCTCCCGGTCGGCGCAGGCCAGGCCGGTGAGCACCTCGGCCAGCAGCGCCTTCTGCCGGGCTGCGAGGGCCACGCGCCGCCGGGTCTGCTGGCGCTCGAAGCGGCCCTTGGTGAAGTAGTCGATGGCCTGCCAGCCGAACATCTGCGCGTCCGCGTAGAGCGCGCCGTTGTGCAGCACCAGCCCGTAGACGGGGTCTCCCGCCAGCGAGATGGCGCGCCGGGCGAGCGCCGCCTCCACCTTGCCGTGCATGCGCCGGGAGGCCACCTGCCCGTCCTGGAGCCGGGCGTGGATGGCCTCGGCCACCTCCAGCTCCCCGGAGAGCACGGCGAACAGCAGCAGGAGCTGCTCCTCCCGAGGCCCCGGGGCGGCTCCCGTCAGCCGGGCGATGTCCAGCCCCATCCGCGCCAGGGTGCGCACCACGGCCAGGAAGAGCTGCTCCTCGGGGGCACGGGCCCCTGCGGGGGGATTCCCCTCGGGGACGGGGGGCATGCCTTCGGTGGGGGTGCCATAAAGCAGGCCCGTGGCCCGCAGCATCTGGCGCAGGTAGGTGCCCGCCTGGGCACGCCCGGAGGTGTTCCGGGAAGGGGTGGCGGCCGGCAGCACCGGGGCGGACACACCTGCGTGTGCCGCGACCGCCTCCTCGAGAATCGAGGAGAGCCAACCCGCCTTGCCGAGATCCATGAACGTGTCCTACCCGAGACGCGAGCCGGCCCGCGTCGCCATCGGAATAACCCACCTGCCTCGCGGATGCTACCCACTCGCTCCTACCCGATGCGTGGGAGAGGACAATGCCGGGAAGCTGGACTTCCGGCCGCGCCCCGATACTCCGCGTGTGTGATGGTCTCCGGCCTCAGGGGACGTGGGGTGCGCTACGCTCCTTGGGCACGTGGACCATCGATTCCAGATCAACCTCCGTGGGGTCATCGACCTCCTGTCCCACCACCTCTACAGCTCGCCGGGCGTCTATGTGCGGGAGCTGCTGCAAAACGCCACGGACGCCATCCGGGCCCGGCAGCAGCTGGAGCCGAGCCACGAGGGCAGCGTTCGGGTGGAGCTCATCGAGAAGCAGGACGGAGGGCTGCCCACGCTGCTCTTCAGCGATGACGGCATCGGGCTGACGGAGGAGGAGATCCACCGCTTCCTGGCCACCATTGGTGAGAGCTCGAAGCGGGAGGCGCTGGCGGAGCGGCGCAACGACTTCATCGGCCAGTTCGGCATCGGGCTGCTGTCGTGCTTCATGGTGTGCGACGAGCTGCTGGTGGTGACGCGCTCGGCCAAGGGCGACGGGCGGACGATGGAGTGGCGGGGGCGGCATGACGGCACGTACTCGGTGCGGCCCTCCGAGCACCCGCTCGAGCGCCCGGGGACGCAGGTGTTCCTGGTGGCCCGGGCAAACGCGGCCGAATACTTCACGGCCGAACGAGTTCGGCAACTGGCCCTGCACTACGGAGGGCTGCTGCCCTTCCCCATCCTGCTGACGGTGGGCGGGAGTACCGAGCGCATCAACACGGAGGGGGCGCCGTGGCGTCGCCGGTACGCGAGCGCCTCGGAGCGGCGGGCGGCGCTGCTGGCCTACGGGCGGGAGGTGTTCGGCGCGGACTTCCTGGACTGCATCCCGCTGAAGTCGCCGGCGGGGGATGTGGAGGGAGTGGCCTTCGTGCTGCCCTTCAGCCCGCACTACAACGCGAAGCAGAAGCACCGGGTGTACCTGAAGAACATGCTGCTGTCGGAGAGCGCGGAGAACCTGCTGCCGGACTGGGCGTTCTTCGTGAAGTGCGTGGTGAACGCGAATGAGCTTCGCCCCACGGCGAGCCGTGAGTCGTTCTACGAGAACGAGACGCTGGCCAAGGCGCGCACCTCGATGGGGCAGGCGCTGCGGCGCTACCTGGTGGACCTGTCCAAGGAAGACCCACGCGCGCTCCAGCGGCTCATCGCGCTGCATGGCCTGTCGGTGAAGGCGCTGGCGCTGGACGATGATGACTTCTACCGGCTGGTCATCCCCTGGCTGCCGTTCGAGACGACGATGGGGATGATGACGCTGGCGGAGTACCGGCGGGCGCACGGCACGGTGCGCTACGTGTCCACGCTGGACGACTTCCGGCAGGTGGCGCGGGTGGCGGCGGCGCAAGGGCTGTGCGTGGTGAACTCCGCGTACACGTACGACACGGACCTGATCGAGAAGCTGCCGCACGTCTTCTCGGACGCGCAGGTGGAGCCCTTCTCCTCCGCGGAGCTGCCGCAGAGCTTCGAGGAGCTGGGCCTGGACGAGCGCGAGGCGCTCTTCCCGCTGCTGAAGGTGGCGGAGCAGGCGTTGCAGCCATTCGGGTGCGACGTGACGGTGAAGAAGTTCCGTCCCAAGGAGGTGCCCACGCTCTACAGCTCGGACGCGGAGGGAGCGTTCCGGCGGGACGCGGAGCGAGCGCGGGAGGAGAGCGACGACCTGTACGGCGCGATGATGGACAACGTGCTGGCGTCGGCGCCGGGGAGCGAGCGGCCGCTGCTAACCTTCAACTACCTGAACCCGGTGGTGAAGAAGCTGTCGGGGGTGACGGACCGGGAGCTGATGAAGCTGTCGGTGGAGATGCTGTACGTGCAGGCATTGCTGCTGGGGCACCGGCCGCTGAGCGCGAAGGAGATGGCGCTGCTGAACCAGGGGCTGCTGGGGCTGATCGCGGCGCGGCTGGACGGTGGGGGCGAGGACTCGGGCCGAGGAGGCATGCATTGACGGCCCGGGACTGGCGGGAGCAGGTGGAGGAGCTGCTGGGCCGCGCCTCGCGGATGAAGCACGGCGAGGCGAAGGTGATGACGCTGGAGGAGGCGTCGCGGCTGGCGGACACCCACGGGGACCTGGACCTGGCCTTCGAGGTGCGGGACCAACTCATCGACGCGGCGACGTTCGGGGGCTTTCCGGACAAGGCGCTGGTGGCCTTTGCCTGGTGCCGAGGGCAGACGAAGAAGGACCCGGAGCGGTTCGACGCGGGCATGCTGCTGTGGAAGCAGAAGTGGGTGGTGGGGAGGCTGAACAACTTCCCGCACATCACTCGCAAGCAGATCCTGGATGCGCTGGACGACATCGAGCAGACGTACGCGCGAGTGGACGCGGGCAAGCGAGCGGTGCTGAAGCTGCGCTACCAGACGGCGCGGGACATGGGCGAGGCGGAGGCGGCGGAGAAGTACTGGGTGCAGTGGGTGGAGGCGCCGAGGGACCACCTGACGGACTGCCGGGCGTGTGACCTGGACGACGAGATCGACCACCACATCGACCGCGCTGAGTACGAGCGAGCGGTGGAGAAAGCGCGGCCCATCCTGGACGGGCGCAGTGGGTGCGCGGAGATTCCGCACCTGACGTACGGCAGCATGCTCTACCCGCTGCTGAAGTTGGGACGGCTGGAGGAAGCGCGGGAGTGCCACCTGCGCGGCTATCCGTTGATTTCACGCAACCGGGACTTCCTGGCGTCGGTGGGAGAGCACATCGAGTTCCTGGCGCTCACGGGCAACCTGGCGCGAGGGCTGACACTGTTCGAGAAGCACATGGGCTGGGCGCTGGACCACGCGAGCCACCGGGACCGGTTCACGTTCCACACCGCCTCGAGCTTCCTGCTGTCCCGGCTGGCGGAGGATCGGGAGACGGTGAGCCTGCGCCTGCCCAAGAACTTCCCGCTGGGCACGGGCCAGGTCACCTGCGAACCGCGGGAACTGCACGGCTGGGTGGAGAGCCAGGCGAAAGAAATCGCGGCGAGGTTCGACGCGCGAAACGGAACGGACCGTTTCCAGAAGTTGCTGGACCGCACGCACGGGCTCACCCAAGACGTGTGCCCGTTCCCCATCGACACAGAAGCGCGCTGACCTTCATGCCCAAGCGCCGCTCCTATCTCCTCGCGCTCGCGTCGAGCATGATCCTGGCAGCTTGCGGCCCTGCTGCTTCGCGGCAGTACGCGCAGATGCAAGACTCGGCCACTAGCGCATGCCTGCGTAACCCTGCCTGCTATACGGCTTCGCCCGGAGAGGAGGCGATCCTCCCGTGGCTGTCGCGCTCGATAGATGCCGCCAGGACGACAGCAGCGGTATTGAAGTTGCTGGACGCTGCGGAGATCGCCCGGGTCGAGCAGGTTCTGCACGACTGTGCCTTGGAAGCAAACGCACAGGTCAACGACGCCCTGCTGGGAAAGGGCAACCGCCCGACACAGAAGCTCTGCCAGGAAACATTCACCACCGATGCGCGAGGCAACAAGGTGACCTGGGCGATGCACCTGGGACAGGAGAAACACAAGGTCGCCCTGGAGTGCGCACAGAAGCAACTGGGTGAGCTGTTCGCAGAACAGTTCAGCCTCCAGCCTCAATATCGGTACAACCGGGAGACGGGGGTTCTTGAACTGCTTGATCCGAAGCAAGTCGCCGCATGGCTACGAGATGGATTGTGGGACAAGCTGCTCGGAACGTTGATCCCTGACGTCGTGCTCCATGCCTCGGGGAATCCTCTCAATGTACAGGAGGTGTATGACTTCAAGTTCCCCTGCACACCTGGCAAAACGCCTTCGTGGACCAAATACCCTCGCGATCATCCCCATCATCCGCGAGATCAAGGTGACATTTACAACGAAGCGTTGAAGCCACAGAGAGTTCCAGCACGTGTTGCTCCTGGACATGGAGCTTTTCGATGAGCCATCGATATCCCAGGATTCGGCTCTACCGCGAGTTCGAGGGGGAGCGCTATCTGCAGGTTCGAGAGAGCATCAGCATCTGTTTCTACATGCGGCGCTCTCACCCGGAAGTGGTTCAGTCCGTCCTACGCTCGCTCGAGCTCTACCGCCAGGCCGTAGGCCCTCAGGCACTCGCCTGGTATCCCGACTACGACGGGGAATGGCAGGAGCTCGATGAAGCGGGCTGGGAGTTCAATCTGCGGGACTTGCTTCACCCCAAAGGGGCCAAGCTCTCTCTCGATGGCAGCGCCAGTTCCGTGACGGGTTACGAAGTGCAGTATCGAGGCTGGAATCTGAATGATCTCCCCTTCTTTCCCGGAGACAAAGAGCCCGTCTGCGCTGTGGCATTCTTTCTTCCCACCGAGTACCTGGAGGAACGCGGCCCGGCACGTGTACGGGAGCTAGCGATGGAATTGGCGAAGGAGTTGCCTTTCAACTCCGGCCACGCAGGACTGTCCATCCATCCCCCCGATGGTCTGACCGACCGTGTGCATGCGACCGTTCGAGAACTGTGCTTGCGCTATCCCGGTCTCGACAGGCCAGCGCTCACGGACCTATCCATGAGGATTGGCACGCACCTGAATGGCATTCACTGGCTCACCTTCCTGGGGCCTCCGGTGTTGGACAGCCTCGGAGGTGCCGCGGGGCTGCGCTCACGCCTTCACTCCCCGGGCACCACCGTTCAAGAACTGAGCGCCGAGCGCGCTGTCGTGACGCTCGGCGAGTGGCCCGAGGCAGGCGACTTCGAGCAGGGGCACACCCTGCCGGCCTACCGCGAGCTGGCGAGCGTGCTGAAACCGTGGCTCTACAGCGCACCTCGCCCCCTCTGGCACCTGTTCACTCCCGAGGACATGCGCCGCTGGGAGCGCCGCTTCCTCGACTGACCGCCAAAGCTGTCCGGTTGTCAGACAGGTTGCCCAATGGGGAACCTTTCCGACCGTCCCTCCGCGACTCCAGGGTGAGGCATCCGTTGCATGCCACACGCTCATACGCGTTCCCTACATCTGGAATTCCAGACCTTCCTGCGACACTCCCCCTGCATCCCTCCTCGCAGGAGGGTGCGCGACCTGGGGGGCCGCGATGATGAAGGAACGTGCGTGGACGGATGACTTCCTGAACACGATGCGCGAGCAGTGCGATCCACTGGCCGACGAGACGGTGCGAAACCTCTTCCAGCAGGGAAAGGTACCCGCCACCAACGCGCTGATGAAGCAGCTCGTCGTCAACGAGCAGGTCTCCCTGGAGATGCTCGCGCCGCCCCTGCGGGACTACTTCGAGCAGACCGGCCAGCTGCCCTCCTGGGCGGAGCCACGCCTCATCCTCCAGGGCGAGGAGCTCTTCGGCCGGCATGGCCCGTCCATCGTCACCGCGCTCTTCTGCGCCTCGCTGCCCTCTTGCTACGCCGCCTCCAAGTTGGTGCAGGTGCTCCACCTCACCGCGCGGCTGGAGTCGAACCCGTACCGCCGCATCGTCGAGACGATGCAGATGATCATCGACGTGATGGCGCCGGGAGGACTCGCGCAGGGAGGCCGGGGCCTGCGCAGCGCACAGAAGGTGCGGCTGATGCACGCCGCCGTCCGCCACCTCATCCTCCAGCGGGGCACCTGGAACTCAGAGTGGGGCCAGCCCATCAACCAGGAGGACATGGCCTTCACGCTGCTCACCTTCTCCACCATCGTGCTGCGCTCGCTGGACCGCATGGGCTGCGTGCTCACGGATGCCGAGCGCCGGGCTTACTACCACGCGTGGCGCGTGGTGGGGCACGTGATGGGCATCGACGCGCGATTGATGCCGGAGACGCCCGAGGAAGGTGCCCGCTTCGAACAGGTCCTCCAGCGTCGGCTCTTCGGCGCCACCCCCGAGGGCCAGATGATGACGCGCGCCTTGCTGCAGTTGATGGAGCACATCACCCCCGGCAACCTCTTCGACGGCCTGCCCGCCACCCTCATGCGCCACCTGATGGGCAAGGACACCGCGGAGATGCTCGCCGTGCCCGCCTCCGACTGGACGAGCCTGCTCATGGGCCCACTGCAGGCGCTCGGCTGGGTGAGCCATGAGATGGTGGACCTGCACGGACCCGGGGCCGCGAAGCTGGCGGGCATGTTCGGCCGCAGGCTGGTGGAGGGCCTCTTCTGGGTGAACCGCGGCCCCGAGCGGGTGCCCTTCCGCCTGCCCACCACGCTGCGCGACTCCTGGGACGTGCGCGGCTGGGAGCGCGCCTGAGCCGGCCCAGGAGGCTCCGGCTCCAGGCGCCTGTACCCTCTACCGACGCAGCCGCGCGTGAATCCGCGCGCGGAGCCACGGGCTCACCGCGCCGTCCACGGTCAGCGGGGTGATGGAGATCTCCCCCCGCTCCAGCGCCGTCGTGTCCGCGTGGTCCACGGTCTCGGCCTCGCACGCCACCTGGAGGCCGCAGATGCTGCCCACGGCGACGAACACCTCGGGGGTGGTGGAGATCTGCACGTACTGCGGGTGGACCACCTCGCCGTGTCCCAGGGCCGTCACGCGCGGCTCCTCGACGAGCGCGGGGTCGAACAGCCCGTCCGCGCCGAGCACGACGGGATAGTTCACGTTGAGGGCGACCCGGTCCGGCAGCAGCGCATCGCCATGCCGGGCGGTGTCACGCAGCTTCTCGATGAGGGTCTTCACGAAGGCGGCGGCGTGCGGCGCGGCGGCGGTGGTCTGCGAGAAGCCCGTGTTCGCGTCCTGGAAGTTGAGGCCGATGCTCACGGCGATGGCGGGCACGCCCTCCTCGGCGGCCGTCACGGCGGCGCCCACGGTACCCGAGTGGTTCACCGCGCGGCCCACATTCTGGCCGGAGTTCATCCCCGAGATGACGAGGTCGGGGCGCTCGGTCCCCATGGACCACAGGCCGAAGAGGACGGCATCCGCGGGAGTGCCCCCCACTGCCAGGCTCGGTCTCAGGGTGTCACCGCACAGGAACTGCGAGCGGGTGACGCGCAAGGCCTGGTTGAGGGTGAGCGCGGCGCTGGTGCCACTGCGGTCGGCGGCGGGCGCGGCGACGGTCACCTGGTACCCGGCCGCGCACAGCGTGTCCCTCAAGAGGAGCAGCCCCGCTCCGGCGACGCCGTCGTCATTGGTCAGGAGGATGCGCAAGGGGCGCTCGGCGGGTGGCGTCTCGTTGCCCGAGGCCAGGGCCGGGCTGGCCAGACCGAGGCTCACAACCAGGAGTGAAGAGAGCAGAGGATGGGCGTGCATGGGTTCTCCGAAGGGGGGTAGGAGGTGGCTTCCACCAGGAGAACGAAGGCCCCGATTAATTGTCGCATTTCCCCTGCGTCATCTCTCGTGGCGGGCGAGCCACGCCTCCAGGTCCTTCCGGAACCTGGGAGCGGAAGGGTCCTGGTCATCCACCAGGGTCCGCGCCTCGGTGGCGAGCTGGAGGGCCCGCTGCCGGTCCCCTCCCGAGTCCCACAGCGCCCGGGCCAGGAAGAAGCGCCCCACCGCCCCCACCATGGGTGAAACGTGCGTCCTCTCGCGCCCCGCGAGGAGCCGGGACAACGGCGCCACGGCATCGCCCGGCCGGCCGAGGTCCACGTACACCCGGCCCAGGTTCAACAGCGTCTGGCCCCACAGGTTCTGCCGGTCCTCGACCAGGGAGTCCTGGATGGCGGCGGCGCGCTCGTAGTGCGGCAGGGCCTCAGCGAGCTTTCCCTGCATCCGGTGGACATCGGCCAGGCTGATCAACATGACGACGAGCGTGGGGTGCTCGCGGCCCAGCTTGCGCTCCAGACGGGCGGTGGCCTCGGCGAGGAGCCGCCCCGCCTCCTGCACGCGCCCCGCGCGGGCCATGGTGGCGGCAATGTTGTGGGTGAGCACCGCCGAGTCCGAGCTGTCCGCGCCGCCGCTGGCCTCCATGAGGCGCAGGGCCCGCTCGAGCATCGGCAACAGCTCCACCGGCTTCCAGCCCAGGGGGATGCGGGTGGTGGCCAACGTGTTGAGCGCGCTGACGAGCCCCGGGTGCTCCGGGCCCAGCGCCCGCTCCAGCACCTCGATGGAGCGCAGGGACAGCCGCTCCGCCTCGGCGAACTCGCTCCGGTACCAGCGCACCTCCGCGAGCTCCGCCAGCGCCATGCCCACCTCGGGGTGCTCCGGCCCCAGCGCATGCTCTCGCAGCGCCAGGGCGCGGTGGCCCAGCTCGAGCGCCTCCTCCGTGCGCCCCAGCGAGGTCCACGCCGCGCACCGCTTCAGGAGCACCTCCGACACGGCCAGACTCTCCGGACCCACGGTGCGCTCCAGCAACTCCAACGCCTGCCGGTGCTGCGCCTCCGCCTCGGCATAGTGGCCCTGGACATAGAGGACGCGCCCCACGTTGACGTGCAGCCGCGCGCGCAGCCCGTCGTCCCCGCCCAGCCGCAGGAGCGCCGCGTCGGCGCGCTCACGCCACCGCCGCGCCAGCGCGAACTGCTCGAAGCGCTCTCCGGTGAGGCGCACGGCCAGCGTCCACCCGCGCGCAGCCACCCGGTCATGGCCCACGGCCTCGGCGGCCCAGAGCGACTCGAAGAGGGCCTCCTCCGCGCCCCGGTAGTCCCCCGCCTGCTCGCGCAGCTCGGCCACCGCCAGGAGCCCCTCGGCGCTCCCGGCCCGATCGCCCTCCTTGCGCGCCGATTCCGCCGCTGGCAGCGCGACGGACAGCCCCTCCGCGTACCGGCCGGCGGCCTCCAGCGCTCGCGCCCGCACCAGCGCCGCGCGCAGCGCCTCCGAGGGCTCCGCCCCGCGCGCCAGCGTCGCCGAATCCGAGCAGCCCGAGGGCGCGGGCAGGGACTCCACCGCGCGCAGCGCCCGCCCCACCACGTCCGCGTCCGCCTGTGCCAGCACCTGCGTGAGGGCAGCCACCTCCGCCAGCCGTCCATCCAGGCAGCGCATCCGCTTGCCCAGGACCTCCTCCGACTGCTCGCCGCGCACCCGCGTTGCCTCACAGGCGGCGGTGCGCGTCGTCACCCAGGCGGAGGTGTACGCATTCAGCGAGCGCCGCACCTGAGCCCACGCGGCGGTGGCGAAGGGGCGCTCGGTGCCGAGGAAGGCGGCCTCCACGGCCCGCTGGTGAGGTGTCCCCCAGACGCTGGCCATCGCACGCTCGGCGGCGCCCGCGCAGGCCCGCGCCTGGTGCGCATGCAAGGCATGGGTGGCCACCACGGCGCCCAACACCAGCGCCATCCCACCGGCCCAGGCCAACCACCGTCGGCGGCGCGCGCCGGGATCCGCGAGCAGGGCCGCGAGCAACGCCTCCAGGGAGGCATGGCGCCGAGAGGGCTCCACCTCCAGGCCTCGCAGCACCGCGCGGTGCAGCCACGCCGGCACGGAGGAGCCCCGAGGCGCGGGCCGCACCCGGCCCGCCCGTACCTCCAGGGAGAGCGCGTCCACGGTGGCTCCCTGGAAGGGACGCTCGCCGTGGAGGGCCTCATACAGCGCCACGCAGAGGCTGAACTGATCGCTGCGCGCATCCACCTGCCCGTCTCCGGCCAACTGCTCGGGCGCCATATAGGCGGGAGTGCCGCCCACGAGCCGCGGTACCTCTCCGCCTCCAGACGTGGCGGTGCGGGCCAGGCCGAAGTCCGTCACCCGCACCCGCCCATCCCGTCCCACCAGCAGGTTCTCCGGCTTCACATCCCCGTGGACAAGGCCCGCGGCATGCGCGGCGGCGAGTCCCCTCCCCGCCTGCACGAAGGCATCCCGCACCTCCCGCCAGGAGCGCGGGGCGACAAGCAACCACTGGCGCAGCGTCTGCGCCTCCACCAACTCCATGGCGAGGAAGACCTGCTCGCCGAACGTGCCCACGTCGTAGATGGGCACCACATGCGGGTGGGAGACACGGGCCATGGCCTGGGCCTCGCGCAGCAGGAGGGCGCGACCCGCCTCGAGCTCCAGCCCCAGCCCTCGCGTGCGCAGCAGCTTGAGCGCCACGCGGCGATCCAGCTCGGGGTCATAGGCCGCGTACACCACGCCCATGCCCCCCGCTCCGAGGCGCTCCAGCACGAGGTAGCGCCCCACCGCCGTGCCACGAGCCAGGGGGGCCGCCTCGACCGCCGAAGACGAGGAAGGGCCGGTGGAAGCCAGCGAATCGGCGGCGTCCACGGGCTCGGAGGTCCGAGCCTGGAGCGCCTGCGCCATCAAGCGTCGGCACGAAGGACAGGTGTCCAGGTGCGCATCCAGCTCCGCGACGCGAGCCGGAGGCAAGCCGCCGAGCATCACCTCCATGAACGTGGCTTCATCCAGGCAGCGCATGGGACTCAATCGAGGCGGGAGCGCAGCAGCCGGCTGAGGTTGACGTCGATTTGGCTGGAGATGAGGCGCAACACGCTGTCGAGCTGGGAGTGGGTCAGGCGCAGTCGCTCGGTCAGCAGGCGCCGTGTTTCTTCGAGAAGGGCCTCCTGTGCAGCCAGGGCCCAGCGGGCGGCGGTGGCGCGGTGTACGCCATAGAGGGCACCGAGCTGGTCGATGCTCAAGCCATCGAGGTACTTGAGGCGCAGCACATTGCGCTGCCTGGGAGCGAGTGCGGTCAGGGCCTGGGCGAAGGCGGCGTTGAACTCGGCGCGATAGGTGGTCTTGAGGTAAGCGAGCTCGGGATCATCTCCAGGCTCGACGAGGAACGGCAGGGCCGCGTCATCCGCGTGGGCCTCACCCGCGCCGCGACGTTGAAGATCCAAGGCAAGCCACAGCGCGGCGGCTCGCACCCAGCCGGAGAGCGGACCGGTGCCTGGGTAGGCGGCGAGCCTCGCCGGAGCATCCGCGGTGGAGACGAGCATCCTCTGGCGCAACTGCTGGCGTACGTCGTCCAAGGCGGCGGGAGAAAGCTTCAGGCGCGCCACGGCCACGGCGACCTCGGGAAGGAGCCGGGCCTCGAAGGCCGCCAGCGCGGCGGGCACGCCGTGAGCGCAGGCACAGGCGAGGTAGAGGTCCCCCAGGTGGAGCTGCTCCAGTGCCTCCGAGGAGCTGTCCGAGGCCAGATGGCGGGCAAGGTGCGCGACGAAGCGAGGGCCCTCCAGCGTCACCCCCGGCCACGCGGCGCGGGCCGCTTCCCACACTCGAGAGAGCCGCTCCTCCAGAGCCGCCGGTGGCTCGATGGAGGAAGCGCCTTCACGGGCGGTGATGAAGGCATGAGCGAGTGGCTGCGGCATGACACCGGCCTCCGAGGCGAGACACGGCGGCATGAGAGCACCAATCCCCCCCGAGGCGGATGACGTGCGGGGTATGATGAACTCCAGGAGAGCAACCAACCATGCCCCTGAACCGTCCTTCGCCGCGAGGAAGCGTGCTGCGCATCCTGGTGTGGATCGTGAGCATCGTGCTGATCCTCGGCATCGCAGCGGCCTTCGGGTTCGACCGGATGCTGCGCAACAAGTACGAGCCCGCCATTGGCGCGTTCCGCAAAGAGGTGACGGAGCACGTCGGCTTCTTCTGTGAACAGCAGACGCTGCTGGCCAAGGATGCGTGGTTCCACGAGCCACGAACGGAAGGAGACGCGGGGCCGCTCTTGAACGCCTGGCTGGCGTGGGATCCCCAACCGGAGCCACCGAAGGACTCTCCCCTCACCGTTCCGGCGCACCTGCCGCAAAAGAGCGCGGACCTCAAGGATTGGCTCACCGCGAGCATCGACGTCTCCACGCTGGACTTCGACTGGATGCGCAAGCTGCGCGCCTATGACCGGTGGGACATCGCGCGGAACACGCCTACGCCCTTGCCGGCGCAAATCAACCTGCCCGAGGCACCGCTGCCATACTTCGGCACGCTGCAGCTCTGGACGAAGTTCCGGCTGCTGCACGGCTTGAGGACGGGCCAGCCGGTGGAGGCGGCCCGTGACGTGCGACACCTCGCCTGGCTGTCCTATCGCACGGACACGCTGCTGGGCGGTGCCATCGCGAGAGCGCTGCTGAAGTTGGAGCGCGAGGCCTACGACGCTCAGTCCTCCCCTGTCCCGGAGTGGCAGCCGATGAGCCAGGAGCAGCTCGACCGGATGACGGCGGTCTTCATGTCGAGCACGGCCTTCTCGAACATCGCCGCGCCCGTCGAAGTGGCGAAGCAGGCCCGAAGCTGCGGAGCGCCCGCCGTGAGCCGCTGCATGGCGCTCACCGAATCGTCCTTCACGTTCAAGTACCTGCAGCCTCTCGTGGGGAGCTCCTACGATGAGGCGTACAGCGCCTTCACCCAGGACCTCGCCAAGCCCACCTGCGCCACCTCCTTGGCGCGCACGTACTGGGAGCGGGGCTTCACGATCGAGGAGCATCGAACGGCCGGCAAACTGGAAGAGCACGCATGGCTCGATTCCCTCCCGGGCACCTACGCCGCCACCCACATCGCGGGGATATTGATCGCCATCGGCCCGCCGAACCTCAAGCACCTCAAGGAGCTCCGAACGAAGACAGACGGGGCTCGTTGAAAAGCGAGGCGGCTGTGAGAGACTGATTTTTCGGTTTCCACGCATCCATCGACCTCCCGCGAGGCTGGGTTGGGCTCTCACAACTGCCTGTCTGCCGAGGTTCTGGCTGACTTGAACAACGGCCGCCTGCCGGCTGACGTTGTGGCCCAGGCACGTCGTCATGCCGCGGAGTGCGACACCTGCCGTCCGCTCCTCGTCCAGGCCGCTCCCGGTCCAGCGGCCCGTCGAGACGACAGAACCCAGACACTCCCGGGACCAGGAGAAGCGGGGGCGCGCGTCGCCGCTGCCCCCGGAGCGCGCCCAGGCGAGACCACCTGGATGCCTCCTCTCGAATTCGATGAGTTCCGCGTCGAGCGGGAGATCGGCCGCGGCGGAATGGGTGTCATCTACCTCGCGCAGGACACCTCCCTGGGCCGCCCCGTCGCGGTGAAATTCATTGCCTTGCAGCAGCCCGAGTCCCTGGTCCGCGCGTACATCGAGACCGAGGCGCGTGCCATCGCCCGCCTGCAGCACCCCAACGTCGTCACCGTCTATCGCGTCGGCAAGGTCGAAGAGCACCCGTACATCGTCTCCGAGTACGTGGTCGGTCAAAGCCTCTCGGAACTCTCCCTGCCCCTGCCGTGGCGACGCGTCCTCACGCTCGGCCTGGGCCTCGCCCGAGGGCTCGCGGCGGCCCACCACCAGGGCGTGCTCCACCGGGACATCAAGCCCGCCAATGCCCTGCTCGCCGCCAGCGGAGAGGTGAAGCTGCTGGACTTCGGTCTGGCCGAGCGGTTCGACCCGAGCGGTGCTTCCTCGCCCGTGGGCACCGCCAACCTTGCGGGCACCCCGGCCTATATGGCGCCCGAGATCCGCCGCGGCGCTCCGCCCACGCCCCAGAGCGACCTCTATTCGCTCGGCCTGACCCTGTACGAGCTCTGCACGGGGAAGCTGCCTCCCGCCGTGGGTGGATTGGATCGCCGCCATGACGCCTCCGCGATCGAACTGGTGCCGGGCATCGATCCCGACTTCGCGAAGCTGATCCTGCGGTGTCTCTCGCACAGTCCGATCCAGCGCCTTGCCACGGCCGACATCCTCCGCGAGGGGCTGGAGCACCTGGAGCACCTGCACTCCGCCCCGCTGCTGGCCGCCAGCAATCCCTATCGAGGCCTCGCGCCCTTCGAGGCCGAGCACCAGAAACTCTTCTTCGGGCGGGACGCCGACATCCGCGCCGTTCTGGAACGGCTGCACCGCCAGCCCCTGGTGCTGGTGGCCGGAGACTCCGGCGCCGGCAAGTCCTCGCTGTGCCGTGCCGGCGTGCTGCCCTGGGCGAGGTCCGACGCCCTGAACGAGGGCCGCGACATCTCCACCGTCACGCTGTGGCCGGGCCACCGGCCGCTCCAGGCACTCGCCGCCGCGCTCGCGCCGCTGCTCGGGCAGAAGGAAGCGGAGCTCGTCACCGTGCTGCTCACGGACCTGCCCGCATGGCTGGGGCAGACCCTGCGCGAGAGGTACCACGGCAAGCGTGGGCTGCTCCTCTTCATCGATCAGCTCGAGGAGATCCTCACCCAGGCTGCGCCCTCCGAGGCGACCCGCTTCGCCGCCATCCTGGGAGGGCTGGCACTACCGTCCTCCGGGGTGCGCGTGCTCCTGGCGGTGCGGGGCGATTTCCTGACGCGCATCTGCGCGCTGCCGGGCCTGGGCGAAGAGGCGGAGCGCGCGCTCTACATCCTCCGCCCGATGTCGCCCGAGGGGACCCGCGAGGCCATCGTGGACCCGGCGCGCACCCGGGGCGTGGTCTTCGAGTCCGATGAGCTCATCCAGACGCTCGTCGCATCGACAGCGCACGGCGCGGGCAGCTTGCCCCTGCTGCAATTCGCGCTCGCCGAGCTGTGGGAGCGGCGCGACTCGGCGCGAGGCTGCATCACCCTGGAGTCCCTGGGAGAGATGGGAGGCGTGGCCGGAGCGCTCTCCCGGCACGCCGACGGGGTGATCCAGCGGCTGAGCCCCACCGAACAGCAAGCGGCGCGGCGCATCCTCCTCCAACTCGTGACGGCGGACGGCACGCGCTCCAATCGGAGCGAAGAAGAGCTCGTCTCGGCGCGAGACCCCGCATCCGGCGCCGCCCTTCGCGCGCTCCTGGAAGGCCGGATCCTCCATGCGCACACGGCGGGCGGACAAGCCCGGTACGAGCTGGCCCACGACTCGCTTCTGATGAGCTGGGGGACGCTGCGCAACTGGGTCGATGACGACATTGGCCATCGCGCGGTGCGCCAGCGCGTCGAGCAGGCGAGCACCGAATGGGAGCGCCTGGAGAGAGCCCGGGACGTGCTCTGGGCGCAGCGTCAGCTCGATGAGGCACGCCCCCTCGACCCCAAGACCCTGAGCCCCCAGGCCCGCGCCTTTCTCTTCACTTCTCGCCGCGCACTGAGGCTCCAGCGGTGGGGCCGCTACCTCTCCGTCACCCTCCTGGTGCTCGCCCTCGCCGCGACCTACGGCGGTCTTCGCCTGCATGCGTCCTTCGAGGACAAGCGCTTCGTCACCGCCGAACTCGGCAAGGCAAGGCAGTTGCTGGGGGAGGGACACGCCCTGGCGGAGAAAGCCCGCACCACCCGAGAGGAAGCGCTCACACTGTTCGGAGGTCGGGGCGCGCTCTCCTCCAACCCTGGAACACCCCAGAGCGCGCCGGACCTCTGGAACTCCGCTGAGCGGCGATGGACCGAAGCACTCGCCCTCTTCGAGCGGGCGGATGCAGCCTACGCCTCCGCCGGTCAGCCTCTTGAGCGGGCCCTTGAACGCCAATATGGCCATGAGGAGGCCCGCCAGCTCCGCCTCGAAGTCGCCTACGAGCGTCTGCTCCTCGCCGAAGACTTCCACCAGAAACGCCTGCGCACTGAACTCCAGCGGAGCCTCGAACGGCTGACCGACCACCCGAAAGAGGGCGCGGAGTGGCGGCAGCGACTCTTCGCGCCAGCCGAGCTCGAACTCGTGATCGATCCGCCCGGGGCGCGCGTCGAGTTCCAGCGATACATCAGCGATGACCAGCGAGTCCGTCACCTCGAGCCAGCTCCGGACCT
Source organism: Hyalangium ruber (assembly GCF_034259325.1). NCBI lineage: Bacteria > Pseudomonadati > Myxococcota > Myxococcia > Myxococcales > Archangiaceae > Hyalangium > Hyalangium rubrum. The sequence continues at coordinate 63,706 of NZ_JAXIVS010000016.1, forward strand.
CGGTCAGATGCCTCTCCCCCGCCTGCAGCTGCCCCCAGGTTCCTATCTCCTCCACATCACGCATCCCTACCGCCCGCCGCTGGACCTGCCCCTGCTTGTGACACGCGGTGCTCGCGAGACACTCCGCCTCACGCTCCCCACGGCCCCGCCCCCTGGTTATGCCTACATCCCGCCCGGCTGCTTCCTGTCGGGCAGCGCCGAGCCGGAGGAGGTGCGCAGGTTCATGCAAAGCCCGCCGCTCCATCCCACCTGTCTCACCGAGGGCTATGTGATCGGAAAGACCGAGGTGACGTTCGGAAACTGGCTGGAGTACCTCAACACCCTGCCCCCAAACGCGCGTGCGAGGCACATCCTCGCGAAGCCGATCTTCAGCTCCGCCGGAGCGGTCACGCTGCAACATCAGCCTGGCGTGGGCTGGCTCTTCTCCTTCTATCGGTCGAGCACGGACATCTTCACGGCGCGAGTGGGAGAGCCCCTCCACTACCCTGGCAGGTCCAGGCGCAACACCGCCGACTGGCGCCAGTTTCCTCTGTCCGGAGTCTCCGCCGAGCATCTCGCCGGTTACTTCTACTGGCTCGACCACACGGGGCGATTACCCGGAGCGCGCCTGTGCAGCGAGCACGAGTGGGAGCGTGCCGCCCGCGGCGCCGATGGTCGCGGATACCCGCATGGCGACGTGCTGATGCTCGATGACGCCAACATCGATGAGACCTACCAGCGGCAGCACCTGGCTTTCGGTCCCGACGAGGTGGGCTCCCATCCCGCTTCGACGAGTCCCTTCGGCCTCGCCGACATGGCGGGCAACGCGTACGAGCTCACGCGCTCGGTGACATCGGACCTCGGCCGCATCGTCCTGCGAGGGGGCGCCTGGTACTACAACAGCGCAACCGCGAGGGCCGCCAACCGCGAGGCCGGTGACCCCACCCAGAGCTCGGTGACGGTGGGCGTGCGTGTCTGTGCCTCATACGCTGCTCGCTAGCGCCCCGTGGACGTGAGCCCCCTCACACGCAGCCAGTGAAGGCGCTCACAGCCCGCCAGGCCTCCCGTTGGTACTTCATGAGCCACCCACCCAACGGAGAGGTGTCTCCATGAACGTGTCGCCCAAGTCTGTTGTTGCCTCGCTGTTCCTGCTGTTCACAGCGCCCGCGTTCGCCTCGAGCCCGGCGTCCTCCCACTCCCCGAATCTGAAGTCCGGGAGCGCGGCGCCGGGGGAGTCGGAGTCGGCACGGTACGCGCGCCGCTGCCAGAACCACGCACCCACCCGCGGTTCCAGTGAGCAGGGGACGCTCCTGTGGGGCACCCGGCAGGCGTGGCGCTCCCGGCAGGGGAGCGAGACGCAGCGCAGCGTGCTCGTCTCGGTCGACATCCAGGCCTCGTTCCACCCCGACGGCAAGACGCAGAGCGTGCGGCTGGAGAATGGGCGCCTCGTGGCCGAGCACGACACCACCCGCAGCCTGCTGGGCACCGTGTTCCAGGGCACCTCCAGCGACGGCAAACCCGTGGAGGTGGCGCTCTGCGGCGCCGAGCCGGCTCCCGACGATCCCGAACTGGTCTGGTACCGCATCGAAGCCTGGAACCCGGTGGCCCAGGAGTGGGAGAACCCGTGCGCCGCCACCGGCAACCTGCCCGATCCCCGAGCCCTGGCGGTGAGCGGCTTCTGGGACTCCCGCGGAGCCCACCACGCGACGCCGGGCAAGTTCACCCTGGCCTGTGAGGACGGCGCCATCACCAAGTGCATCCGCTGGGGTTACAAGCCCTGGGCCTCCCGCGACGGGCAGTCGCTGGCCGACCTGCACCAGGCCTGCACGCGCATGGCCCGCGCGGACTACTGCGGCAATGGCCGCAGCCACACGCGCCAGGGCACCACCATCGACATGTATGACGCCTTCGGCATGCTCTCTCCGACGACGGAGGCCTCGGCGGCCTGGAACCCGGCCCACGCCTCATTCGAGGCGGCCTGGGCGCCGGATGGGGCCACCTGCATGGCGCGCACGCGCCAGGGAGAAGCGCTGGAGAAGATCCTCCAGGAGTGCCCTGGACGCTTCAGCACCAGCGCCGCCGCGTCGCTGGGAGGAGGCGACGACTGCGCGGTGCAGCGCGTGAAAGAGAGCGACAGGACAGCGCTGCTGCGCAACCGCTCCTACTGAGCCCCAGCCCACCCCACATTGAAGACCGAGCCAGCAAGCCCATGAGCGGCTTGCTGGCTCGGTTCGTTTTGTGCGTTCAACTCCCTCCGCGCGCAGAGGTGAACGAATTCATACAAAGCATGTAAAGACAGTCACAGCGGGATCCAGACCATCCTTGGTAATTCCTTACATACCTACTCAAGGAGAAGTCCCGCATGAAGACGTCCAACACTGTCCTGTTCCTCTCGAATCCTCTGCTGTTCACCCTGACCCCGTTCCTCTCCCACCGCCTGAGGGCGCACGGGTGGTCGGCGGCGCAGTGGGCCCTGGCTGAATTCGCCGAGGAATGACATGCGGCGCGCACTCGGATGGATGATGGTGGCCGCCCTGTGCAGTACGGCGAATGTGGCGGCTGGCAAGGAGCTGACGAAAGCCACACAGGCCCAGACGCTCCGTGAGCAGGCCTGGACGCTCGTGGCCCAGCGCCGCTTGGAAGAGGCCGTACCGCTCTTCCTGCGTGCCTTCACCCTCTCGGAGGAGTCCCTGCGCGAGGAGGTGCTCGACCTCTCCGAGGACCGCCTGATGCGCCTCCTGCAAGCGCTCCGCCCCGAGGAAGAGCGCCTCTATGCCCTGCTCCGGGCGCATCCGAATGACGCTCGTTTGCAGCACCTGGCGCTGACCGTCGTACTGCTGCGCAAGGGCCGCGCCATCGAGGAACTCTCCCACACCTCGCGCAGCGTCCACCTGGGCGCCGAGGCTGGGGACCGCGAGAGCTTCGACCAACTGCGCGCCCTGCGTACCCAGCTCGCCAGGCTGAAGCTCCGAAACATTGGCCAGCGTCCCACCGCGGAGTACCGAGGGCGCCTGACCGCCCGGATTGACGACCTCGAAGCCATGCTCGCCAGGCGCTCGGCCCCCCTGCGTGCGCGCACCGCCCTTCCCGCTCCCGCCGAGATGGTCGACCGTGTCGCGGCCTCCCTGCCCCGGGACGCGGCCCTCATCGAGTTCGTCGCCTACGAGGACCGTCCGCTCATCCCTGGCGCTTCTGGCTCCGGGCAGCCTCGCTACCTGGCCCTGCTGCTCTTCCCCAATGGCCGTATCCACACGGTCGACCTGGGGCCTTCGGCGCCCATCGACGCGGCCATCACGGATCTGACCAGTGCCATCTCCGACCGAGACGTCGCGTACCAGGCCCCGGCGCGGACGCTCTACTCGCGAGTGTTCCAGCCGCTGCGGCCGCTCCTGGGCAACATCCACCACGTCAACATCGCTCCAGACGGTCAGCTCTGGCGCATCCCGTTCTACGCGCTTCACGATGGCCACAAGGAGCTGATCGAGTCCTTCGACTTCAGCAACCGCACCTCGGGCAGGGACTTGCTGCCCCGCGTCCAGCCCGTCGCCCCCTCCCGTGCTGTCGTCGCCCTCGCGGACCCCAAGGTGGAGCGTCCTTGGGCGCCGCTTCCCGGCTCCCGCGCGGAAGCGCTGGCCATCCAGCGGCTGCTTCCCCAGACCCAGCTCTTCCTCGACCGCAACGCGACCCTGGAGCGCCTGCATCAGTTGAGCGCGCCCGGTATCCTCCACATCGCCACGCATGGCTTCTTCCGCGAGAGCGCCGCGCCCTCTCAAGGTTCCCGTGCGGTCGGCCAGGTCGGCTTCTTCAGTGGCGGCATCGAAGCGCAGCTCCCATCCCATCCGCAGCTCCGCTCCGGGTTGCTCTTCTCGAACCCTGACGGTGCGGGCAGTGACATGGTCAGCGCGCTCGAGTTGGCCAGCCTCAACCTGTGGGGCACGGAGCTCGTCGTGCTCTCCGCCTGCGAGACGGCTCTCGGCGCCGTGGAGCTCGGCCAGGGCGCCTACGGCCTGAGCCGCGCGTTTCTCACGGCGGGCGCGGAGACGGTGGTCTCGAGCCTGTGGCAGATCAACGACGACACCACGAGCGTGCTCATGAAGTTCTACTACCGCAACCTGCTGGAGGGCCGAGGCCGGGGCACGGCACTGCGAGAGGCCATGCTCACCTTGCGGAAGACGCACCCCCATCCGCAGGACTGGGCCCCCTTCATTGCATTGGGTCGAGCTGAGCCCCTGCGCTCCATCGCCCCGAGCCCTCTGAACAGCCACCCTCGGGTGGAGCTGCCAGCCCCGGTTCCCTCCCTCCACGCCTCACCGGAGTGGCAAGGTGGGCTGCTGCAAGCGCAGGCGTACGAGCCTCTGGAGCTTGGACGAAGTGGCCTGTCCATGCGCTTGCATCGCCCGCATGTGGAGAGCCATGTCCCAGCTCCGGTTCGCCCGACGGCTGAGCTGTCGCAGCTCAGCCTCGACCCGCAGTCTTCCGTGCGACTCGCCTACGGACACCAGCACCGCCGCAGGGGAAGGCTCCGTGTCGAGGAAGCGCCGCCATGGGTACATGGCGAGCGCACGGCGTAAGCCTGGAGCCCCCGCTCCTTGATGAACCGACCTCCTATGGATCCGAGGTAGCGGGTGGCTGGGGCCCCATGAATGGCCAGTAGCACCTGTCCTTCCACGCGTAGGCCTGGTCTCCGCACGGTGGGGCCTCATCTATCGGGCCCCAGCACCCACCATGAATCTCGACCGTGGGCTTCTTGCAGGGAGGCCGGCGCTGACCTGGAAGAGGCTTCTTCGGCAGTTCGAGGGCGATGTCGCGCCGCGCCCGCTCGTGTGCGGCCACGCTCGCGGGAGTCGAGAGCGTGGCGTCACCGAGCCCCACGGCGCCCCCGTCCTCTTTACCGTCGTCTTGCGTTTGCTGGCCCTCCTCGGCGAACTCACCGAAAGAAGTCCGGTGCTCAGGCCACCACGCATGAACGGCCAGGAGGGCGCAACCCGCCACCGCGAGCCATGACAGCCGAGCCCAGGCACGGCGCGGCGGCGTGGCCCCAGGCTTGTGCTCTATAGGGAGCTGCACAGGAGCCTCGCGTCTCTCGGGCGTGGAAGTCTGCCGCGGGGGCGGCTGCTCAGCCTCCAGTGGGATGGGTGTTCGCTGCTCGGCATGGGCGCGCTCGACTTCAGCAGCCACCTGCCGCGCGACCTCCCCCACGCGTGCTTCCGCCAACAGCAACTCATACGCCACACGGGACTGGTGGCGCCGTCCCGGCATCTGGAGGGTGGACTCCGTCTCCCAGGCAAAGAGCAGGTCCTCCCAGGTCTCCTCGGGAGCCTGCACCATGGCTTCCAGAGACCGCGCCACCTCATGCGCAGAAGGGCGCTCTTCGGGCCGGGGAGCCATCATCCGCAGCACCAGCGCGCTCAGTTCCTGCGGCACGCCTGGGTTCAGCTCATGCGGCGCGAGAGGAAGGAGGCCTCGCAGGCGCGCCTGCGTCCGCTCAGCCTCGTCCAAGTCCAAGAAAGGGTAGCGGTCCGTCAGCAGCCTGAAGGCAGTGACACCCAGGCCATACACATCATCCGCTGGCCCAGCACCACTGGGAGCGTCCGGCGGCAGCAGGCTCAGGTGAGCGCGCAGCCGCTCGGGGCTGTAGTACAGCGGAGTGCCCGGCGGACCGCCCACTGTCAGCGGAGCGGCTCCCGTCCACGTGCCCGCGCCGAAGTCCATCAGCATCGGCTCGCCGTCCGCGAGGCGCACCAGCACGTTGGCGCCCTTCATGTCGCGGTGCTGCCCGCCCACCTCGTGGACCGCACTCAGCGCTCCGGCCAGCTTCGCCAGCAACCGCGTTACCTGCTGCCGGGACGGATTACCCAACCGGGCCCATCGGTACAGGTCCACCCCCGCCACCCACTCCATCACGACATACGGAAAACCGTGCCAGTCGCCGTGTCCCCGCAGCCTGGGCACATGGGGGTGATGCACCCGAGCCAGCAACTCCACCTCCCTCGCCAACCGTGCATCTGCCCGGCTCCGCGCCAGTTTCAGCGCGCACGGCCCAGCCGCCTCCTCACCCACACGGACCGCCAGGTACACCACGCCGAAGGTTCCCGACTCGTGAAGCGCCAGCACTCGCCAATCACCCATCCGCGTTCCGGCCATCAACTGGGACGGCTCCCTGCCACGCATGGGGTGCCTCCCTCCTCATTCCAGGTCGGCAGCGCGAGGACGCGTACGCCGAATGCTACAGGTCCTCTATCGCTCGCCTACCCCGGGGGGGAGAACACCTCGTGCGGCCTGAAGCGTGCGCCAGCCGTGCAACGCATGAAGGAGCTTCGGCATTGCCACGAGGAAGTGACTGTTCGGCCTGCACTGGAGCCGCTGGCGGCGCCGCCATCAGGCCATCGCCAAACTCTGTCACTACCGACGCAGAGCCCCTCAAGCCAAAGTCCCACTGTAGTACTTTGGGGCGACAGGCAGGCTCTACGTTGGGTATTCCTCTCAATACAGCAGAGAGAGAATAGGTGTGTTTGTGTATTGGGTAGACCCATCATTGCCAATCTGGCCGTCTGAGTTGGAGCCCCAAGCCCATACAGTACCATCTGAGCGCACAGCCAATGAGTGGGACCAGCCCACAGCCAGGCCCCGAAAGCCGCTTATCTCTGGCACTTGCATGGGCCCCGCGCATAGTTTCATGTTATCATACCCCATCTGGCCACCGAAGTTGCAACCCCAAGACTGAGCAGAGCCGTCGGAGCGCGTTGCCACCGAGTGGTAGATACCCGCCGACACGGCCACCACACCACTCAGCCCTGGCACTTGCACGGGCGAGGTGCGGTCAGCTGTGGTGCCATCTCCTAGCAAGAAGTAGCTGTTGTCGCCCCAAGCCCACACCGTGCCGTCGGAGCGTGTAGCCAGCGAGTGGTATTCACCCGCCGATACGGCCACCACACCGCTCAGCCCCGGTACCTGCACAGGCGTGGTGCGATCAACAGTGGTGCCATCCCCTAGCTGACCAGCAGCGTTGTTGCCCCAGGCCCACACAGTGCCGTCAAAGCGCATGGCCAGCGAGTGGATAGCTCCCGCCGAGACGGCCACCACACCACTCAGCCCTGGCACTTGCACGGGTGCGGTACGAGTAGCAGTGGTACCATCCCCTAGCTGGCCAGCAAAGTTGCCACCCCAAGCCCACACCGTGCCATCGAAGCGCACGGCCAGCGAGTGGTAGTTACCCGCCGACACGGCTACCACACCGCTCAGCCCTGGCACCTGCACTGGGACAAAACGGTAAGTCATCGTCCCATCCCCCAATTGTCCGGCGTTGTTACCGCCCCAGGCCCACACCGTGCCATCGAAGCGCACGGCCAGCGAGTGGTCGTCGCCTCCATCCGCAGTGACGATCCCACTTATTCCTTGCACCAACACGGGCGAGGTGCGGCGATGCGTAGAGCCATCTCCCAGTTGGCCGGCGAAATTGGCTCCCCAAGCCCGGACCGTACCGTCGAAAAGCACGGCCAGCGAGTGGTCTTGGCCCGCAGCCACGCTCCGTGCGCCGCTCAGCCCAAGCACCTGCAAGGGCGCGATAGGGCGATACGGGGTACCAGTTCCCAATTGGCCGTGGGTGTCGGCCCCCCAGGCCCACAACGTGCCGTCGGAACGGACTGCGAGCGCGTGCCACCCGCCTGAGGTCACCGCCACCACCCCGCCTAGCCCCGGCACCTGCACCGGCGCGAGATGGGACGTCGTACTATCCCCCAACTGGCCGTTTGAGATGTTGCCCCAAGCCCGCACTGTGCCGTCAGAGCGCAATGCCAACGAATATGAGGTGCTTGCGGCCACAACCACTACCCCGCTCAGCCCTGGAACCTGCACGGGAACGTTGCGGTCTGTCATCGTCCCATCCCCCAACTGGCCCCAATAATTTTCGCCCCAAGCCCACACCGTGCCATCAGAGCGCAATGCCAGCGAGTGCCGGCTCCCCCCTGCCACTGAGACCACTCCGCTCAATCCTGGCACCTGCACGGGTGCGATGCGGTCCGTCGTAGTCCCATCGCCCAGTTGGCCGTCTGAGTTGTCGCCCCAAGCCCAAACCGTGCCGTCAGAGCGCAATGCCAGCGAGTGTCGGGCGCCCGCAGCCACTCCCATCACTCCGCTCAATCCTGGCACCTGCGCGGGGACTGTATGAGTTGTTGTTGTTCCATCGCCCAGTTGGCCGTCTGAGTTGTCGCCCCAAGCCCAAACCGTGCCGTCGAAGCGCACTGCTAACGAGTAAAGGGGACCCGCCGCAACAGCCACCACCCCCGCCAGCTCAGGCACCTGCACAGGAACGATGCGGTCTGTCGTAGTCCCATCACCCAGTTGGCCGTCTGAGTTGTCGCCCCAAGTCCAAACGGTGCCGTCAAAGCGCACGGCTATCGAGTGGGCGAAGCCCGCAGCCACTGCTATCGCCCCACTCAGCCCCGTCACCTGTGCAGGGACAAAGCGGTCGCTTTCTTTGGTACCATTGCCCAGTTGGCCGTAACTGTTATAGCCCGCCGCCCACACGGTGCCATCTGGACGCACTACCAGAGAATGATACCCCCCCGATGCGATGCGTGCTTGTGCTTGCCCCCCCCATAAAGCAGAGAAGAGCGACACTTGCTCTTCTGGCGCCCTTATAGGCTGCTCACAACCGACTAGCGGCCAAATCCCAAACCATACTCCCAACACCATCGTCATCCATCTCGTTGCCTTGCTATGCATTCGATACCCCCTGAGTGCGCATTTAGTGAACACGAATGTGTCGAGAACCATAGTGTCACGGGCACGCAATGAACAGAACACCTGATAATCTTAGCAGAGAGGTCGACTGACTGGCAGTCAATCCATCTGGAATACAAGATTCGAGCGGCATTGGCAGCAGCATCGTCCAGGACAGAAATCCCCTTGTCGTCTAGCAGAGCAATAAAGAAAAGAAAATTCGACCCATGATTGCTAGGCGGCGGCCGGCTCATGGTTGCAGGTTGGGCAAGACGCGTTGGCCCATCGAGCGGAGCCTGTCCTGGCTACACCAGTTCCGCAGGCTCCGCATCTGATTCGAGAAGACGGTGCCACCTCACCGAGCGCTGCTGCTGCTGCTGACGTGCTCGCTCATTTGCTACTGGCGGCCGTCCCCTTAAGTTTGAAATACGCTCTTAATTCGAGTTTCTCAGATTTGAGCGGGTAGAGGAGCATGCGGTTGCTGCGCGTTGGAGCCCAGCGCGGTGGCGCTCCCTGAGTTGGGCGGAGACAGCCCAATGCAGAGGGCCGTCCAGCGCGAGGCAGTAGGACTTCATAATTCAGGAGGCAGGAGCCCTAGCCCGAGGGGCGACGTGCCCCTTTTGCCAAGGGGAGGCCGCCATGAAACTGCCGGAAAGCTTTCTCCAACTCGTCGCCTGCTTGGGTGCCAGCATGACGATGCCGACGCTCACTTCGCTGGTGACAGTGGTGCAGGGCTGGCTGTTCGCCGGACGGCACAACCTGACGGGGGTATTCGTTGCGCTGGGCAAGGGTAGCGCCAAGCATTTCTCGGCGTACTACCGACTGTTCGCCACGGCTGTTCGGAAATGTCGGGACTTTTCGTGCTCAATCCCATTCAGGTCAGTGAGTGAAGACCTCGCCCCCAGCGACGCTGCCGCCCAACCTGTCTGATGTCTGACAGGTTTGCCCAGAGCCATCCCGGGCAGGCCCCCAGTTCGGAGCGCACTCCCCTCCTGGCACCGGTGGCAATCCCTCAGCACCTTCAGCAACCCTGCGGAAGGTGTTCAAACCAAAACCCCCGACATTTCCGAACAGGAGCTCAGGAAGCCGAGCCGGGTGACTCCAGGGGCGATGCGAGCACTCCCAGCCGCGGCTGCTCGCGTCGAGACATCCGCTCAGCTCTTGAGGTTGCGGAACGGGTTGTTGAAAGGCTCGGGCCCCTTCTTCTCCGTCTTCTCCGGCGGCTTGCCCCCAGCAGGCCGTGCTGAAGGCGGTGCGCCCTTGCCTCCCGAGGCGGCTGCTGTCACCCGGCCCGCGCCTCCACCGCTCGGTGGCCGACCCGACGACGGTTGAGGCGTCCCACCCTCCTGCGCCGCGCGCACCGAGAGCGCCAGCCGCTTTCGCGCCAGGTCCACGGTGAGGACCTTCACCGTGAGCCGATCGCCCACCTTCACCACCTCCGAAGGGTCCTTCACGAAGCGCGTGGAGAGCTGGGACACGTGGACGAGCCCGTCCTGATGCACGCCCACATCCACGAAGGCGCCGAACGCGGTGACGTTGGTCACCACGCCCTGAAGCACCATGCCCTCCTTCACATCCTCCAGCGTCTTCAGGTCCTCCCGCATCGCGGGAGCGGAGAAGTCCCCGCGAGGGTCCCGGCTGGGCTTCTCCAACTCGGAGAGGATGTCCTGAAGCGTCAGCTCTCCCAGGTCCGGCCCCAGGTAGCGCTTCGGATCGATCTTCCGCACCAGCGTGGCGTTGCCCACCAGCGCGCTCACCTCCACGCCCAGGTCCTTCGCCATGCGCTCCACGACGGCGTAGCGCTCGGGGTGGACGGCGCTCGAATCCAGCGGCTCGCGGCCCCGCACACGCAGGAAGCCCGCGGCCTGCTCGAACGTCTTCGGCCCCAGCCCGCCCACCTTGAGCAGCTCGCGCCGCGTGGTGAACGCGCCCTTCTGGCTGCGGTAGGCCACCAGCTTCTTGGCCAGCGTGGGCCCCACGCCGGACACATGCTCCAGCAGTTGCGGCGAGGCGGTGTTCACATCCACGCCCACCGCGTTCACGCACGAGTCCACCACCTCGCCCAGCTTCTTCTTCAGCATCCCCTGGTCCACATCGTGCTGGTACTGCCCCACGCCGATGCTCTTGGGGTCGATCTTCACCAACTCCGCCAGCGGATCCTGCAGCCGGCGCCCGATGGACACCGCGCCACGCAGCGACACATCCAGCTCGGGGAACTCCTCGCGCGCCACCTCGGAGGCCGAGTAGATGGAGGCGCCCTGCTCGCTCACGGAGACGACGGGAACCTTCGTCCCCAGCCCCTGGAGCACCTCGCGCACGAACCCCTCGGCCTCGCGGCTGCCGGTGCCGTTGCCCACGGCGATCAGCTCCGGCTTGTGCTTCTGCACCACGGTGGCGAGCTGCCGTGCGGCACGGGCCCGCTCATCCGGAGAGCGCTCGGTATAGAGCGTGGCCGTCTCCACCACGGTCCCGGTGGCATCCAGCATCACCATCTTCACGCCGGTGCGAAGCCCCGGGTCCAGCGCCACCACGGCCCGGGTACCCGCGGGCGGGGACAGCAGCAGGTGGCGCAGGTTCTCGCCGAACACGCCAATGGCCTGCCGGTCCGCGCGCTCCTTCAGCTCCGCGCGCAGCTCCGACTCGAGCGAGGGCCCCATCAGTCGCTCCCAGGCGTCCTCCGTCGCCGCGCGCAGCTCCGAGGCGAACAGGGCCTGCGGCTTGTTCACCACGCGGGAGCTGAGCTGTCCCTTCACCTCGTCATCCGGGAAGGCGAGCTTCACCCGAAGCACCTCCTCGGCCTCGCCGCGCATCAGCGCCAGCACGCGGTGCGAGGGTGCCTGGGCGAGCGGCTCTTCGTGGGAGTAGTAGGCCTCGAACTTGGTGGTCTCGTTCTTCTTGGCGGAGACGACGGCCGAGTGCAGGCGCCCCTTGCGCACGCACAGCTCGCGCGCCTCGCGGCGCAGCGCCGCGTCCTCGGAGACGCGCTCGGCGCAGATGTCCCGCGCGCCCGCCAGCGCCGCGTCCACATCGGGCACGCCCTTCTCCGCGTCCACATAGGGCCGCACGCGCGCGGCCACGTCCTCGCCACGCTTGCCCTCCTGCTTCCAGAGGAGGTCCGCGAGCGGCTCCAGCCCTCGCTCCCGAGCGATGGCGGCCCGGGTGCGGCGCTTGGGCTTGTAGGGCAGGTACAGGTCCTCCAGCTCCGCGCGCGTCCGGGCACGCTGGAGCGCCTGGGCCAGCTCCGGCGTCAGCTTCCCCTGCCCCTCGATGGTGCGCAGGATGGTGTCGCGCCGCGAGTCCAGCTCCGCGCGCTCCCCGGCACGATCGAGGATGGCTTGGATCTGCACCTCGTCGAGGCCGCCGGTGGCCTCCTTGCGGTAGCGGGCGATGAACGGGACGGTGGCGCCCTCTTCATGAAGCGCGAGGGTCTTGTCCACCTGCTCGGGCCTGAGGCCCAGCTCCTTGGACAGCTCGACGGCGTAGGCGTGCATGGCGGCGATACCCTATCAACCCGCCGCTCACGCCGCCCGTTTCCGCCACGGCGCGGCGCTGCCACGATTCACGGATTGCACGCTCAGTGCGAAGAGCGCGCTTCCCACTCCGTCCGCAGCAGGCCCCAGATCTGCTGGTCCAGCCTCCGCCCCTGGACGACGCAGTGCTCGCGCAGCACGCCCTCCAGGCGGAAGCCCAGCTTGCGCGCCACGGCCTGCGAGGCGAGGTTCTCCACGGTGGTACACAGCCAGATGCGCTGGAGCACGGGAATGGTGAACAGGCGCTCGAGCATCATCGCCACGGCGCGGGAGCCAATGCCACGGCCGATGAACTCCTCGGCGAGCATGTAGCCCACCTCCACCCGCCCCTGCGTCCGGGACAGCTCTCGCGCGGACACGGTGCCGGCGATGCGGCCATCGGCCTCCACCATCCACCGGAAGCTCGTGGCGCGCGGGTCGCTCACATCGCTGCTCGCCTCGCGCAGGCGCTTGAGCAGGACTTCGGGGCTGTCCTCATCCATGGAGACGAGGCGCTGCGAGGTGGCACCGGCGCGGATGGCGCTCCACGCCTCCACATGCTCGGGCAACGCGGCAACGAGCCTTACTTCAGGGGTACTCATGGGAGGCGCAGCGTACCGCCTGCGCCTCCCGAGCAGGAACTGCTCCCCGCGCCGCTAGGCGAGGGTGATGGCGCCGTTCTGGACGCGCAGCTTCTGGCTGGAGGACTTCGCCTCCAGCTCCGAGGCGGCCCGGAGCGAGTAGTCCTTGCTCACCTCGGTGCTGGGGATGAGGTGGTAGGTGGCCAGCGCCTCCGTCCCGTTCACCTCCAGCATCACGAAGCCGTGGGCATCGGAGTTAGAGTAGACGAGACCCGGGTTACCCGCCTTGAGCGTCTCGTCCATCTGGGCGACGACGTAGCCGAAGAGCGGGCTGCCCTGCGCGTAGCCCGCCGCCAGCACGGCGTTGCCCGCCAGCTCCTTCACCGAGCCGGAGGAGATGGCCGGAGCCGTCAGCGCGGGGATGCCGCTCTCCACCGACGCGTACGAGGCGTGGATGTCGCCGGAGATGAACAGCGCGTTGCTCACGTTGGTCTGCCGCAGGAAGCCCAGCAGCTCCTGCTTCTTCGTCGGGAACCCGTCCCACTGGTCCGCGTTGAAGTAGAAGCGCTGGCGCAGCGTGGCGTCCGGGATGTCCGTCTTCCCGCGCAGGTCCCACACCAGCGCCGTCATCGACACGGAGCTGACGATGATCTTCCAGGTGTTGGCGCTCGCCACCTTGCCCTTGAACCAGGCCTCCTGCGCATCGCCCAGCGCGTTCTCGCTGGCCTTCGGCGCGGCGGGGTTGGCGTAGCGGTAGGCCGCGTACAGATCGTAGGTGTCCTTCACCACGATGTAGCGCGTGCCCCGGATGTCGAACAGGCCCAGCTTGCCCATGTGCAGGTAGGCCATGCCCCGGTCCTTGCCCCCCGGGGAAATGTTCAGCGCCGACTGGCCCGCGGCGGCCAGCACCTGGTTGACGTAGGCCAGGGCCATGTTGCCCTGGACCCAGGTGTTCGCCTTGGCGGTCGCCTCCTCCGGGGTCAGCCCAGCCTTGGTGGCCTGGTCCAGGTAGGCGGCCCGCAGCACGGCCTTGTGGTTCGCGTACGCCGAATCGTCGATGTTGACGTAGGCGAACAGGTCATTGGCGAACTGCGCCGAGATCTGCGCCTTCTGCTCCGGAGAGAAGGGCAGCGCCGCGATCGTCCCCGCCAGCGCCTCCTTGGTCATCACCACCCCGCCCGGGTAGGCGTCCTCGGCGATGAGGTGGTCGGGCCGGTAGGTGCGGTAGTCGGTGACGATGAGCCGCAGGTTCTTGCCGAACTCGAAGTCCCGGTAGATGTGCGTGTTGGGGTACGTCGGCTCGGCGTTCACGTCGATGGCGCCCTCGCCAGCTCCGTTGGGGTTCGCCTCGATGGGGACGTACTCGAAGAAGGCCCGCTCGGCGTTCTTGCGCCGCTCGTCGTTCTTCTCGTCCTTGCGCCCGTCCTGGTACGTGGCGACCGAGCCCCAGCAGTCGTCCGAGTACTCGTGGTCGTCCCACATGACGATGAACGGGTAGCGCTCGTGGACCTTCTGCATCACCGGGTCCATGCGCAGGTTCTTGTAGATGTCGCGGTAGTTGGAGAGCGAGGAGGCGGCCCGGTACGTGAAGATGCCGTTCTTCTGGAGGATGGCCTCGTCCGGCTTGGAGAAGCTGACCCCGCGCAGGGTGTTGGTGGACTGGAAGGCCGGGTCACCCGTCGTCTCGTAGATGTAGTCGCCGAGGAAGACGATGAACTCCACGTCATCGTCCTCGAGCTGCAGCAGCCGGCTCCAGGCGTTGTAGTAGCGGCCCACGTAGTCCTGGCAGCTGGCGAACACGAACTTCACCGGCACGTCATCCCCGGCCGCGGGCGCGGTGCGGGTGCGGCCCACTGGCGAGGTGAAGCGCTCGCCGTCGTGCTCGAAGACGAAGCGGTAGTAGTAGGTGGTCCGCGCCTGAAGGTTCGTCACCTTCACCTTGATGGCGTGGTCGTTGTCGGCCAGCGCCTTGAGCCCATCCTGCTTCAGCACCAGGGTGCCGAAGCTCTCCGAGGTGGACACCTCGAGCGACAGCGTCGAGTCCCCCGCGCCATGGTCGTGCTCGGAGTCCAGCGCACGCGTCCACAGCACCACGCTCTCAGCGCGAGGCTCTCCCGAGGCAACCGACTGCGGGAAGAACCTGCGACTGGCCTCTGCCTGTGTGACGGTCGTCTCTTCGTCGCTGCATCCGAAGGCAGTCGTCGCCGCGACGGCGACGATCGACTGCAGGATGGTGCGGCGGTGCAGTTTGTTGGACAAGCATCCCTCCGTTGGGCCGGGCCGGTGGGCCTCCGGCGGGCGCGGAGTCTATGGCGCTTCTTTGTCCTCCAGGCAAACAACCGCTTTGACGCACCGCGCCTGAAACGAAAGGGGCTGCCCACCTCTCGGCGGACAGCCCCTGGAGCTTCGACACCCGGTGAAGGAACTACTTCACGGCCTTCACGCGCGGGCGCTTCTCGCCCTCGGCGGGAGCCTCGGCCTCGGCGGGAGCCGCGGCGGCCGCCCCCGGCACCTTGTTCACGCCGTACTTCTCCAGCACGCGCACTTCGATCTCCTTGTAGGTGTCCGGGTGCTCGCGCAGGTAGTCCTTCGCGTTCTCCCGGCCCTGACCGATGCGCTCGCCCTTGAAGGCGAACCAGCTGCCGCTCTTCTCGACGATGCCCTCGTTGGAGGCCAGGTCGATGAGGTCTCCCTCTCGGGAGATGCCGGTGCCGTACATGATGTCGAACTCCACCTCCTTGAAGGGAGGCGCCACCTTGTTCTTCACCACCTTCACGCGGGTGCGGCTGCCCACCACGTTGTCGCCATTCTTGATGGCGCCCACGCGGCGAATGTCCAGACGCTGCGAGGCGTAGAACTTCAGCGCGTTACCACCCGTGGTCGTCTCGGGGTTGCCGAACATCACGCCGATCTTCATGCGGATCTGGTTGATGAAGATGACGCACGTCTGGCTCTTGGCGATGGTGCCCGTGAGCTTGCGCAGCGCCTGGCTCATCAGTCGCGCCTGCACGCCCATGTGCGCATCACCCATCTCGCCCTCGAGCTCGGCCTTCGGCACCAGCGCCGCCACCGAGTCCACCACCAGCACGTCGATGGCGCCGGAGCGCACCAGCATCTCGGCGATCTCCAGGCCCTGCTCACCGGTGTCCGGCTGGCTCAGCAGCAGGTCATCGGTGCGCACGCCCAGCTTGCGGGCGTAGCCCACGTCCAGGGCGTGCTCCGCGTCGATGTAACCGCAGATGCCTCCGCGCTTCTGCGCCTCGGCGACGATGTGAAGGCACAGCGTCGTCTTACCGGAGGACTCCGGCCCGAAGATCTCGACGATGCGCCCCTTGGGAACACCGCCCACGCCCAGCGCGATATCGAGCGAGATCGAGCCCGTCGAAATGGCCTGGATGTCTCGCATCAGCGGCTCTTCGTTGCCGAGCCGCATGATGGAGCCCTTGCCGAACTGGCGCTCGACAGCGGACATCGCCAACTCGATCGCCTTTTCCTTCTCCTGATTCACGGCCATCTCTCTACTCCTCCAGTCGTATGCGGTGGACCACCCCGGCCCACCTGAACCCGCGTTCAGAACGCGGTTCGTATTACTACGCGACGGGTTGCGTATAGTCCACCCCTCTGACACGGGGCTCGAGAAGAACAGTTCAGCTCTCGTGGTTAGCGAACAGGGCAGCGGCCCCCAGAGCGGCCAGGCCGGACACCAGGCCAGCGTAACCCGGCAGACTTCCTAGGAATACGGAGAGCAGGCCCGCCACCACCATCACCGCCAGCCCCATCTGGCGCATGGGGCTGCCCGGCTTGCCCCGGAGCACGGCCACCAGCGCCGCACACACCGCCCCTACCTCCAGCGTGAGCCCCGCACTGGGCATCGCGCCGTGACGTGCCAGGTCCAATACGAGCTGCAGCAGGCACCCTCCTGCCGCCACCGTCGCCGCCAAGGGCTTGATGCTGGAGCCCCGAGCTCGGCGGCCCGCCTTGAGCCGCACGCGCGCCAGGTCCTCGGGGCGGACCTCCAGCGCGTAGGGAAAGCCCATGGTCAGCAGGCCCTGAATGGCCGTCTCGTGGCAGGCGAAGCCGCCTCCATCCACGAGCCCCTCCAGCCTGTCGCTCTCGATGAGGTGGTGGAACCAGTCGGCCAGATGCCGTGAGCCCCCCTCGAGCACCATTTGCTCCAACAGCCGGTTGATGCGGTAGGCCAGCGCCTGCCGCTCCTCGCCGGTGGCGGCCTGGGCCTGCGCTATCAGCAGCAGCACCGGCAGCGGCGTGCCCGGCGGCGGCGTCTTCTCGCCGGGGAGCGCCTCGGAGCTCGGGAAGAGCGTCATCTCCCCTGGCTCCATGGCGATGTAGGGGAGCTCCTCTTCGGGCGGGTTCACCTCAACGGAGGGCGCCCACGCGGGCACCTCCGCTGGGAGCGCGTCGCGCACACCCTCGCCCGAGAGCTCGCTGGAACCCTCACCCATAGTGGGAGGACGTGTGCTGGAGGCGGTCGCCACGCTGAAAACTGTACCCAGGAGTGGTGCTGGGGTTCAAAGCGCACAGGCCCCGCAACTTTTCCAATCCAACAGGGTTGATGCCCGACGTGGACGCGGATTCGGACGCACAATTGATGCAGAGGGTGGCGGCAGGCGACCGCAAGGCGTTCGCCCTGCTCTTCGACCGCTACCACGCGAGCGTGGCGCGCTTCGCCCTGCGCTTCGTGGGGGACACGGCGCGGGCGGAGGAGCTGACGCAGGACATCTTCGTGAAGCTGTTCCGGAACGCGAAGGCCTACAAGCCCACGGCGCAGTTCAAGACGTTCCTGTTCCGGGTGGCGACCAACCACTGCCTCAATGAGGTGCGCCGGGGGGAATACCGGGTGACCCACACGAGCACGGCCCCCACGGAAGAGGACGCGCAGGGAGTGGACGTGGCGGGGCCCGAGGGAGAGCAGCCGGATGCGGCGGTGGCGGGGCGGGAGCTGGAGCGGGCCGTGGGCGAGGCGCTGAAGGGCATGAGCGAGCGGGAGCGAGCGGCCTTCACCATGTGCCGCTTCGAGGGCATGGCGTACCGGGACATCGCGGAGGCGCTGGAGGCGAGCGAGGCGGCGGTCAAGAGCCTCATCCACCGGGCGACGCTGGCGGTGGCGCGGAAGATCGAGGAATTGCAGGCGGGCACGGCGCCCGCGAGGAGCAGGGCATGAGCTGCACGTTCGAGGAAGACCTGACCGCCTATATCGACGGCGAGCTGCCCGCGGCGCGTCGGGAGGAGCTCCAGGTACACCTGGGCACGTGCGCGGAGTGCCAGCGCACGGAGGCGCTGCTGCGGACCACCGTGGCCCGCATGGCGGAGCTGCCCGAGCCGGTGCTCTCGACGAACACCCGGAGGGCGGTGCTGGCGAAGGTGGACGCGCTGCCACCTCCATTGAAGGAGCGGCTGCTGGCGCTCCTGCGTCCGCCGGTGCTGGTGCCCTCGCTGGGGCTGGCGGCGGCGCTGGCGCTGGTGGTCTACGCCAGCCGCGACACGCAGGGCGTGGACGTGCCGGACGCGGGGACGCTGGAGCTGGCGGCGAACATGGAGCTGATGGAGGACTACGACGTCGTGGGCCTGGACAGCTTCGAGGACCTGGAGGTCGTCGAGAACCTCCACGAGCTGGAGGTGCAGTGATGAAGCGCACGGGGGCAATCATCGCCGTGGTGGTGGCGCTGCTGGCGGGGACGCCGGGCCAGGCGCAGGAGACGGACAAGCAGCGGACAGCCGCCGAGCGCTTCGAGAAGCTGTCGCCCGAGCAGAAGGAGGCGCTGCGCGCGAAGCTGCGCGAGTTCAAGGCGATGCCCAAGGAGGAGCGGGAGCGCATCCGCGGCAACCTGGAGCGCTACAAGCGCCTGCCGCCCGAGGAGCGTGAGCGGCTCAAGGGCAACCTGCGCGAGTTCCAGCGACTGACTCCGGAGGAGCGGAAGCTGATGCGCGAGCGCTTCGGTGAGTTCCGCAAGCTGGATCCGGAGCGCCGGGCGGAGCTGCGCAAGCGGATGCGGGAGTACATGCGCGCGCACCCGGAGCGGCGCGAGCAGATGATGGAGAACATGCGCCGCTGGCGGCAGCTGTCGCCCGAGCAGCGCCAGCAGCTGCGTGAGCGCATGCGCGAGAGGCGGCGCCCGTGAGGCGCGTTCTGGCCCTCTGGCTGGCCACCAGCCTGTATGCGGGCGCGGCCCTGGCGGGAGAACAGAAGCCCCCTGCCCCCCCTCCTCCCACCCGTGCCCCCGAGCCCGCGCCGGCACAGGGGGCGGACAAGCCCGAGCTGTCCGCGGAGGACCAGGAGGTGGTGGAGAACCTGGAGCTGCTCGAGAGCCTGGACGAGGCGGAGGACTTCGAGCTGCTGCTGGAGTTGTCCCGGGAGGAGTGAGGCCGAAGCGGACAGATTGCGCCCCCGCGCGCTGACCGGCCACAATGGCGGCCCCGGATGCGACTCTCCCTCTCACGCAAGCTCGGCCTGACGACCCTGGGCACGGCAGTGCTGCTCGTCGCGCTCTCCTTCGGTTACCTCCTTCCGGAGGTGGAGTGGGCCTTGGAGTCCCAAGCCCGCATCCAAGGACAGAAGACGGCCGCAAGCCTGGCCTCGACCCTGGCCGAGCTGGCCTCCACCCGTCAGCAGGCCGCGCTCCAGCGGGCCCTCGACGAGGTGGTCACCTCCCTCCAGCCCGCCTACATCCTCATCGTCGATCCCTCCGGAGAGCTCATCGCCAGCGCCGGCGCCCTGGCTCCGCGGATGGCGGACTCCCAGAAGCTCCTGGGCAGGAGCCAGGAGGCCCGGGCCCTCCAGTTGGAGGGGCGAGACGTCTTCAACGTCCCAGCCTCCATCAGAGGCGGCTCGGGCGGCACGCTCCACATGGGCTTCAACCTCTCGGTGGCGCGCACGGGGTATCGGTCCATCTCGTTGAAGTTCGGCCTGGTCATCTCCTTGAGCGTGCTGGCCTTCAGCCTCACCAACGCGCTGCTGAGCCGGCGCATCGTCTCTCCCCTGGTGCGGCTGACGGAGGCGGCCCGGCGCATCGCCGAGCACGGCGACCTGCGGGAGCAGGTGCGGGTGGACTCGGGGGACGAGGTGGGCCAGCTCTCCAGCGCGTTCGCGTCGATGGTGGGGCGGCTCAAGGACGTGCTGCACCAATTGCAGTCCTCCTCGGCGCTGCTGGCCGACGCGGTGCGCACGCTCAACACGTCCGCCGAGGCCCAGAGCCAGGCGGCCAACCGGCACGTCAACGCCCTGCGGGAGACGCAGGGCGTGGCCAGGGAGATCCGAGAGACCTCCCTGCTGGCCTCGCAGACGGCGGAGTCGGTGCTCCAGGTGGCGGAGCGGGCGGACACGCTGGGACAGACGGGCGAGGCGGCCATCGCGCAGAGCATCGAGGGGCTGATGGAGCTGCGCGCGGAGGTGCAGCAGATCGCCACGCAGATCGCCTCGCTGAACACGCGCACCCAGCAGATCGGCGGGATTACCCAGACGGTGAAGGGGTTGGCGGACCAGTCGAACATGCTGGCGGTCAACGCGGCCATCGAGTCGGTGCGCAGCGGCGAGCATGGCAAGGGCTTCGGCGTGGTGGCGCGGGAGATTCGCGGCCTGGCGGACCAGTCCATCCGGGCGACGTCGCAGGTGCGCGAGCTGCTCACGGACATCAGCGACGCCATCGCGGCCACGGTGCGCATCATCGAGCAGGGCACGCAGCGCATGGAGAGCGGGCTCGCGCAGACGCGCAAGTCCGGGGACAACATGCGGGCGCTGTCGACCATCGTCCGGGACAGCTCGGCATCGGTGCGGCACATCGCGCAGACGGTGAACCAGCAGACCTACGGCATCGAGCAGATCTTCTCGGCCATGAGCGAGCTGAACACGCTGATGGACGCCAGCGTGGCGCACCTCACGGTGACGCAGGACAAGGTGGCGGCGCTCGAGCGGCTGTCGGCGCACGTGACACGGGTGCTGAAGGACTACCGGGTTTGAGCACCGCTACCAGGATGCCAACAACTTGTCCTGGGATGGCTTAGACTGAGCAGCGTGGAGCCCGGACAGAACAAGCCCGTGGAGGTGCCCTCGCGGCGGTATGGCCGCTACCTGGTGCGCTCGCGGCTGGGCGAGGGCGGGATGGCGGAGGTCTTCCGGGCGGACGCGCTGGATGCCCGGGGCGAGCAGTTCCCGGTGGCCCTCAAGCTGATGCGCAAGGACGTGCCGCCCGAGGCGTTCGCCGACGAGGCGGACCTGATGGGGCTGCTGGACCACCCGAACCTGGTGCGCCTGCTGGAGACGGGACAGGCCTTCGGGCGGCCCTTCATCGCCATGGAGTTCCTCGTGGGAGGAGACCTGCGGCGGCTGATGCAGGCCCACGGGACGTTGAAGCGGCGCTTCCCGGTGGGCATCGCCGTGTACGTCTGTATCGAGGTGCTCCGAGCGCTCTCCTACTTCCACCAGGTGCGCACGCGCAGCGGTCGACCGCTGGAGCTGGTGCATGGGGACGTGAACCCCACCAACATCTTCTTCTCGGGCGATGGAGAGGTGAAGCTCGGGGACTTCGGGGTGGCGAAGGCACGCGGGGCGGACATCGGCCCGCAGGACGGCATCACCGCGGGCAAGCTGCACTACCTCTCGCCCGAGCAGACGCGTGGCGAGCCGCCCCTGCCCGCCACCGACCTGTTCGCGATGGGCATCGTGCTGCACGAGCTGGTGGTGGGCACCCACCCCTTCCTCCGCCCGGAGGAGCCGGATGAGCAGGCGGCGATGGCGGCCCTGCGCGCGGCGCGGCTGAGCCTGCCGGACACGGTGGACAAGCCCCTGGCCCAGGTGCTGCGAAGGGCGCTCGCGCCGGACACGGCGACCCGCTACCGAACGTCGGGCGAGTTCGCCGGGGCGCTCTTCACCTGGGCCCTGGACTCGGGCCTGCTCCCCACGCGCCAGCACGTACAGGCCTGGCTGCTGAAGACGCTGAGCTACGCCGGGCTGTAGGCCTGGCGCCTCACCAGACCTCGCAGCGCTTGGCGGCCGGCCGCACCATGGGCGCGCCTTCCTTGCATCCGAACGTGCGCTGGAATTCGGGCATGTTCGACAGCGGGCCGATGACCCGGTACTTCCCGGTGGGGTGCGGGTCGGACTGCACCATCAGGCGCTGTGTCTCGGGACGGATGGCATCGCCGCGGAACTGCCCCCAGGCGATGAAGAACTGCTGCTCGGGCGTGAAGCCATCCACGGTGGGCACCGGCTGCTGCTTCATCGCCTTCTGCAGCGCCACGTACGCGATCTTCGCGCCGGCCAGGTCGCCAATGCTCTCCCCGAGCACCAGCTTGCCGTTGTGGTGGATGCCCGGCTCGATGAAGTAGCCCTCGAACTGGTCCACCACGCACTGGCCGCGCTCCTCGAAGCGCTTGAGGTCCTGCTCCGTCCACCAGTTCTTCAACCGCCCCTGGGCGTCGAACTTGGCGCCCTGGTCATCGAACCCGTGGCTGATCTCGTGCCCGATGACGACGCCGATGGCGCCGTAGTTGACGGCATCGGTGGCCTCCATGCTGAAGGCGGGCGGCTGGAGGATGCCGGCCGGGAAGACGATCTCGTTGAGCAGCGGGTTGTAGTAGGCGTTGGAGGTGGGCGGCGTCATCCCCCACCGGTCGCGATCGACGGGCTTGTTGAGCGTCGATCGGTCATCGACCACATCGAACGTGCGGCCCGCCACCACGTTCTGCCAGAACTGATCGCGCGAGACGGGAACCTGGCTGTAGTCCTTCCACTTGTCCGGGTAGCCGATCTTCGGGTTGAACGTGGAGAGCTTCTCGAGGGCCTGCTTCTTCGTCTCCGGCCCCATCCAGGCGAGCCCCTCGACCGAGTCCTTCATCCCCGCCAGCAGGTTGGTGACCATCCCCTGCATGCGCGCCTTGGCCGCGGGGGGGAAGTACTTCTCGGCGTACTTGCGCCCGAGCGCCTCGCCGAGCAGGTCATCGGTGGACTCCACGCAGCGCTTCCAGCGCGGCTTCATCTCCTTGGCGCCGCCCAGGTACTTGTCGTTGAAGTTGAAGCTCTCCTCGGCCAGCGCCTTGGACAGGAACGGCGCCGCAGAGCGCACCACGTGCCACTTGAGGTACGTCTTCCAGCTCGCCAGCGGCGTCTCCTTGATCTGCCGATCGAACTCCGCCAGGAACTTCGGCTCGAAGACGTTGAGATCCGCCTCGGCGATCTTCGCGTTGCGGAAGTACCCGGCCCAATCGAAGGCGGGCGCCATCTTCTTGAGCCCGGCGAAGGTCGTCTTGTGGTCGAGGTTCGCGGGGTTGCGCAGGCCGACGATGTCGAGCGAGTCCTCGGCGAACGCCGTCTCCATCTTGAAGACGACCTCTGCGGCCTGCTTGGCGGCCTTCTCGCTGGAGCCCGCGAGCTTGAACATCGTCGCGATGTGCGCGCGGTACTTCTCGCGCGCGTCGGCGAAGCGGGGCTCCGTCTTGAAGTAGTAGTCGCGATCCGGCAGCCCGATGCCGTTGGAGAAGATGTGGGCGATCACGTTCGTGGGCGTCGCGAAGTCGGACTCGGCGGCGATCCCGAACGGCACGGGGATGCGCTGGGCATGCAGCTCGCTGAGCATCCGCTGGAGGCCCGCGATGTCCTTGAGCGCGTCGATCTTCTTCAGGAGCGGCTGCAGCGGCTTGACGCCCTGGGCCTCGACGCGCGCCTCATCCATGCACGCGCCGTAGTAGTCGCTGATGAGCTGCTCGACGCTGGCCTTGGGCCAGTCCTTGCGCTGCGACACCTCGTCGAGGATGCCCCGGAGCTGCTCCTTGGCGAGCTCCCCGGACTGCCAGCGGCGGCTCCAGCGCACCATGGAGTCGGGGATGGGGTTGTTCGTCCGCCACGCCCCGTTGGCGTAGTCGAAGAAGTCGTTGCAGGGATCAGCCTTGCGGTTGATGTCCTCGATGAACACCCCGCGCTGCTTCACCGGCTGCGCGGTCGGAGTCGTCGCGGCGCTCGGTTGCGCGAGCGCCGTGGAGGAACACAGGGCAAGGGCGAGCCAGGCCGTGCCAATTCTCATGAGGGAAGTCCTTGGGAGACAGGTCCGCGGGACTTCTACCTGAGGAAGGCAGCCTCCGGAGGCTGAAAAGGCAAAGGGTCCGGAACCGCATGGAGCGATCCCGGACCCTTCTGTCTCACCGACAGTGCGGCGACTACTCCACCGTCACGCTCTTGGCGAGGTTGCGCGGCTGGTCCACGTCATTCCCGCGCATCTCGGCCACGTGGTAGGCCAAAAGCTGCAGCGGGATGGTGGCCACCACCGGCGCCAGCAGCGCGCAGGCCGGCGGGATGCGAATCACGTGGTCCGCCAGACCGGCCACGTGGCTGTCATCCTCGTCGATGACGGCGATGACCTTGCCGCCGCGCGCCCGCACCTCCTCGATGTTGCCGATGATCTTCTCGTACGCCACGTGCGGCTGCTTCGGGGCGATCACCACCACCGGCATCTTCTCGTCGATGAGGGCGATGGGGCCGTGCTTCATCTCGCCGCCCGCGTAGCCCTCCGCGTGGATGTAGGAGATCTCCTTGAGCTTCAGCGCGCCCTCGAGCGCCACCGGGTGCATGGGGCCGCGGCCGAGGAAGAGGAAGTCCTGCGAGTTCATGAACTCGCGCGCCACGCGCTTCACCGAGGCCTCGCACTTGAGCACGTCCTCGATCATCTTCGGGATCTCGGTCAGGTGCGTCAGGTGCTCCTGGGCGGCCTTCACCGTGAGGGTGCCGCGCATCCGGCCCAGCTTCACCGCCAGCATGTAGAGCGTGACGAGCTGGGTGGTGAACGCCTTGGTGGACGCCACGCCGATCTCCGGACCGGCGTTGGTGAGCACGGAGATCTCCGCCTCGCGCGTCATCGCGCTGCCCATCACGTTGCAGATGGCCAGGGACATGGCCCCGCGCGCCTTGGCCTCCTTGAACGCCGCCAGCGTGTCGGCCGTCTCACCCGACTGGCTGATGGCGATCGACAGGTGCGTCGGGTCGACGATGGGGTCGCGGTAGCGGAACTCACTGGCCAGCTCCACCTCGACGGGGAGGCGCGCCAGCGTCTCGATCATGTGCTTGCCGGCCATGCCCGAGTGCCACGAGGTGCCGCACGCCAGGATGGTAATCTTGGTGAGCGAGCGCACCTTCTCGGGCGACAGGTTCCAGCCCTCGAAGTGGATGTCGCCCTCGGACAGGAGCATGCGGCCGCGCAGCGTGTCCGCCACGGCGCGAGGCTGCTCCCAGATCTCCTTGTGCATGAAGTGCTTGTGGCCGCCCTTCTCCGCCATCATCGGCGTCCAGTCGATGCGGCGGGTGGGCCGGTTCACGATGTTGCCCTGGCGGTTGTAGATGTCGATGCGCTGCGCGGTGACGACCGCCAGGTCGCCCTCCTCCATGTAGACGAAGTCGCGCGTGTGCTCGAGCAGCGCCGGCACGTCGCTGGCCACGAAGTTCTGCCCCTGGCCCAGCCCCAGCACCATCGGCGAGGAGTCCTTGGTGCAGACGATGCGGTTCGGGTCGCTGGCGCTCACCACGGCCAGCGCGTAGGTGCCCTTCACCTGCTTGATGGCCAGGCGCACCGCGTCCACCAGATCCACGCCCCGCTCCAGCTCATCGGAGATCAGGTGGGCGAACACCTCGGTGTCCGTCTCCGAGGAGAACACGTGGCCCTTGGCCCGCAGCTCCTCCTTGAGCGCCAGGTGGTTCTCGATGATGCCGTTGTGGACCACCGCCACGCCCTTGTACGAGTGCGGGTGCGCGTTCTCGTCCGAGGGACGGCCGTGCGTGGCCCACCGCGTGTGGCCGATGCCGATGGTGCCCTGGGGCACCTCCTGCTGCACACGGTTCTCGAGGTTGCGCAGCTTGCCGGTGGCGCGCACCACGTTGAGCGTGTTGCGGTTCACCACCGCCACGCCCGCCGAGTCGTATCCCCGGTACTCCAACTTCTTCAGGCCGGACACCAGGATGGGAGCCGACTCCTTGTCACCGACATAACCAACGATCCCGCACATAGGTCAGACCTCTCTCTCACTCGCCCACGCCCGCCGAAGCACTCCGCGGGACTGCCCAAGTCACTGCTGAATTCCGTTTGACGAATTCTTACCGAGCAAGAGTCGCGCCATTCTAGGTGACGCGGGCGGTGCTCGGGAACCGCCCCTGATTTCAGGGGGTTAGCCCTGCCGCTGCTTCTTCCGGGCCACCCAACCCTCCTTGTTCACCTGTGGCACCCTGGACACGGCGAGGCTCCCAGGCGGTACATTTTTCGTCACGGTTGTCCCCGCGCCGACATACGCCCCGTCCCCGACGATCACTGGCGCGACCAGCTGGGTGTCCGAGCCGATGAACACGCCGTCGCCCAGCTCGGTGACGTGCTTGTTCACCCCGTCATAGTTACAGGTGATGGTGCCCGCCCCAACGTTGACCCCGGCGCCGATCTTCGCGTCGCCCAGGTACGACAGGTGGCTGGCCTTGGAGCCCTTGCCGATGCGGGCCTTCTTCGTCTCGACGAAGTTGCCCAGGTGTACCTCCTCGGCCAGCTCGGTGCCGGGGCGCAGCCGGGAGAACGGGCCGATGATGCACCGCTCGCCCACCTTCGCCTCCTCGAAGACCGAGTAGGGCTTGATGGCCGTGCCATCCGCCACGCTGGAGGCCGTGAGCACGCTGCCCTGGCCGATGGTGACGTTGCGCCCCACCACCGTGCCGGCCGCCAGCATCACCATGGGACCTACTTCCGTGTCCGAGCCGATGGTGACGTCGTCCTCGATGAAGGTGGTGGCGGGATCCATCAGGGTGACGCCCGCGCGCATGTGGTGCTCGTTGATGCGCTGCTGCATCACTCGGGCGCGCGCCGCCAGCTCCACGCGGTCATTCACCCCGGCCGTCTCCGTGGCGTCCGCGTCCACCGAACCCACCGGGCCCTGCCGAGCGGCCATCTCCACCAGATCCGTGAGGTAGAACTCGCCCTGGGCGTTCTGCGGTTTGATCTCCGCCAGCGCCCTCCAGAGGAAGGACGACTCCACCACGTAGATGCCGGCGTTGCACTCGCGCACCTTGCGCTGCTCCGGGGTGCAGTCCTTGTGCTCGACGATGCGCGTCACCTTGCCACCCTCACGGATGACGCGGCCGTAGCCCGTCGGATCCTCCAAGGTGGTGCCCACCAGCGAGAGCACGCCCTTGCTGGCCTCGTGCGCGGCGAGCAGCGCCTCGAGCGTCTCGCGGCGCAGCAGCGGCACATCGCCATAAAGGATGAGGACACGCCCCGAGAAGTCCTTCAGCGAGGCTTCCGCAGACCGGACCGCGTCAGCGGTGCCGCGCTGCTCCTTCTGGAGCGCGAAGCGCAAGGAGGCTTGAGGGAGCTGCGCCCGGATGGCCTTCTCCACCTCGGCGGCCTGGTGGCCCACCACAGGTACCAACGGAGAGGCGCCCAGTTCGAGCGCACGCTTCAAGGGATATGCACACAGGGGTCTGCCCAGGATGGGGTGAAGGACTTTCGCCTTCTCCGACTTCATCCGGGTGCCCTTGCCGGCACACAACACCACCGCCGCGAGGGGAGAGGACATGCGGCGGAGAAATAGGGACAGCCGTTCTGATCGTCAACCGCGCTTGGGCTTCTCGCGCTCCTTGTCCTTCTCCTGGCGGGCACTGACATCTACTGACAGTCCACAACCCTGGGCTTTGATCCCAAAGTGCGGGCGGAAGAACACCTTGACCTCCTGTTGAGGTGAAGGTGGTTGCTGCATGGGCTTGACGGCGGTGGTGCTCATAATCTCACCCCGGTTAGCGACTCATGGCGTTTTCCATCATGTGCGGATTCCTACACTCACACAAGTAGAAATCTACTGCCACGCTGAAATCCCGTGCTGGGTCCACGACTTTGGTCCACACCCAGCACTGGGCTCGGGGATACTGACGCACCGAATCCCCCCCGAACGGCGGCGGCAAGGAGCCTGAATCCCGGCCGCGGTTCAAGAGGTTCGAAGCAAAGTGCCGAATGTCCAGCATTGGGTGCCCAGGGAGTGTTGGCGAGCCAACACAACCAGTGAGGAGCAACGTCGTGTCCAGGCGGTCTGTCTCTAACGCGGCGCATTACGCCGTGCAAGTGGTGGTGTCGGTGGTGGTGCTGGTGGCGGCCTCGGCGCACGCGGGGCGGCCGTACCGGGGCGGCGCGGTGGCCTCGGCGCACCCGATGGCGAGCGCGGCGGCGCTGAAGATGTTGGAGCAGGGAGGCAACGCCACGGATGCGGCGGTGGCGGCGGCCTTCACACTGGCGGTGGTAGGGCCGTATCACTCAGGGTTGGGCGGCGGCGGGTTCGCGCTGGTGCATGAGGCGAAGACGGGAGAGACGCGGGTGCTGGACTTCCGCGAGGTGGCTCCGAAGGCGGCCACGCGGGACATGTACGTGAAGGACGGACAGGTGGTGCCGGGGCTGTCCACGGACGGGGCGCTGAGCGTGGCGGTGCCGGGCGCGGTGGCGGGCTACCTGGAGCTGCTGCAGAAGCACGGGAAGCTGAAGCCGGCCGTGGTGATGGCACCGGCCATCGAGGCGGCGCGCAAGGGCTTCTGGGTGACGCCGAAGTACCATCAGATGGCCACGGACCGGCTGGCGTGCCTGCGCAAGGATCCGGAGGCCTCGCGCCTGTTGCTGGTGAAGAACTCGGAGGGGGTGCCGGACGCACCGCCCATCGGCCATGTGCTCCGGCAGCCGGAGCTGGCGCGCACGCTCACGCAGCTGAGCCAGCGCGGCGCGAAGGCCTTCTACGCGGGCCCCATCGCCCAGGCGATGGTGGACACGGTGAAGGCCGGCGGAGGCATCCTCACGCTGGAGGACCTGAAGGACTACAAGACGCGCAGCCACCAGCCGCTGGAGGGCAGCTACCGCGGCCACCGCATCCTCACCATGCCACCGCCGAGCGCGGGAGGAATCACCGTGGTGCAGGTGCTGGCGGCGATGGAGAAGCTGCTTCCTCAGATGAGCTTCCGCGACCCGGAGGCGCTGCACCTGTACGCGGAGGTGCTGCGGCGGGTGTACGTGGACCGGGTGAAGTACCTGGGAGACCCGGCGTTCGTGAAGATTCCGCTCGAGCGGCTACTGTCGCCTGGCTACATCGCGGACCTGGCGGGCAGCATCGATCCGAAGAAGGCGACGCCGAGCGCGTCCCTGCTGCCGCTGAAGGAGAGCGTACCGTCCAGCACGCCGCCACGAGAGCCGAAGAACACCACGCACATCTCGGTCATCGACAAGGACGGCAACGCCGTGGCGCTGACGACGACGTTGAACTACGCGTTCGGCTCATGCGTGGTGGCCAAAGGCGTGGGGGTGCTGCTCAATGATGAGATGGATGACTTCTCGGTGCAGCCGGGGGTGCCCAACGTCTTCGGGCTGGTGACAGGCGATGGTAACGCCATCCAGCCGGGCAAGGTGCCGCTGTCGTCGATGTCTCCGACGCTGGTGTTCGCCAAGGAGGACCCGAAGCGGGTGATGCTGTCGGTGGGCAGCCCGGGAGGCCCGTCGATTTCGACCACGGTCATCCAGACGATCTCCAACATGGTGGACGGAGGGATGAACGTGGCGCAGGCGGTGGGCGAGGGCCGACTGCACCACCAGTACCTGCCGGACGAGCTGTGGGTGGACCAGTTCGGCGCGGAGCCGGCGACGCTGTCGGCGCTGGAGGCCAAGGGCCACAAGCTCCGGCGGCTGATCGTGTGGGGCGACGCGGAGGCGGTACACAGCGACCCGAAGACGAACCTGCGCTACTCGGCGAGTGATCCTCGCAACGAGGGCATGGCCCTGGGTCAGGACTGAGGACGCCGTGCCCGAGCTGCTCCCCCTCTTCGACGCGCACCTGCACCCCGAGTCCCTGAGCGATCAGGACCTCGAGTCGATGCGCTTCTTCGGGGTGGAGCGGGCGCTGGTGGTGGCCCACCACTTCGCGGAGCCGACGCCCAAGGCGCTGCGGCAGCACTTCGATGATCTGGTGGGCCGGCAGCTCCCAAGGCTGGAGCGGTTGGGCATCCGCGCGTACGCGGCGCTCGGGGTACACCCACGCTGCATCCCCCGACGCGGGTTGTCCGAGGTGCTCTCCAGCCTGCCGGATTACTTCCAGGGCGGGCGCGTGGTGGCGCTGGGCGAGACGGGGCTGCACTCGGGAGGCGAGGAGGAGGAGGAAGCCTTCCTGGAGCAGCTCGCGCTGGCGCGGCGGCTGAAGCTGCGGGTGGTGGTGCATACGCCCACGCGGGACAAGGAGCGCCACACCCGGCGCATCCTCGTGCTGCTGCGCACCTCGGGGGTGCTGCCCTCGCGGGTGCTGGTGGACCACGCCACGGGCCGGACGGTGAGCGCCATCCTTGGTTGTGGCCACTGGGCGGGGCTGACGCTGCACCCGGAGGCGCTGAAGGCCGAGCGCGCGGTGGCGCTGGTGCGCAAGCTTGGCAGCGAGCGGCTGTTGCTCAACTCGGACGCGGGCGATGGAGCCGGAGACATCCTCGGACTGGCGCGCCTGGCCCGCCTGCTGGTGAAGGCCAACCTCTCCGAGCGGGTGGTGCGGCGCGTCGCCTACGAGAACGCCGAGCGCTTCTTCCAGCTCAAGGACTGACTTCCCTCCCTGGGAATGCTCTCCTGGGCGGCGAGTTGAAGAAGGCTGTCTCCATTTCACTGGAGGGGAATACCCCCGTGCGTCGTCTCACACTCGCTCTCGTGGCTGCCTCTGCGCTCGCAGGGTGCGCCAGCTCCACCGCCAACGCTCCGGCGCCCCAGGCCGCCGCTCAGGCATCGCCCTCCCCCGCGGCGCCGGCGCCGCTCGGGGTGGACGCGGCGCGTCACCTCACGGGCACCGTGGCCCAGTTCCAGGAGTCCTGTCGCCAGGACATCCAGAAGGCCCAGGAGGGCTTTGCCCGCTTCAAGGCCCTGCCCGCGCCTCGGGACACCGCCGTGGCCCTGGGCCTCTATGACGATGCCAGCGCCCTGCTCGCGGACACCGCCGGACGCTCGGCCATCGCCACGAACTCGCACCCGGACGAGGCCCTGCGCAGGGCCGCCGAGGACTGCGAGCAGCAGGTCGCCAAGGTCCAGGCGGAGATCGACCTGGACCGAGGCGTCTACGACGTCCTCGCCAGCCTGGACTTGAACGGTCAGGACGAGGCGACGCGGCACTACGTCACAAATGAGTTGAAGGCCTTCCGCCGAGGCGGCGTGGACCGCGACGAGGCCACGCGCGCGAAGCTCAAGGCGCTCAACGACGAGCTCATCAAGCTCGGCCAGGAGTTCGGCCGCAACATCCGCGAGGACGTGCGCTCCGTGGAGTTCGACCCGAAGGAGCTCGCGGGCCTGCCCGAGGACTACGTGCGCGCCCACCCCGCCGGGACCAACGGCAAGGTGCGCATCACCACCGACACCCCGGACTACCTGCCCTTCCAGACGTACGCCAAGAGCGCCAAGGCCCGCGAGGCCCTCTGGCGCGCCTTCCGCAAGCGCGGCCACCCGAAGAACCTGGACACCCTCTCGCGCCTCATCGCCAAGCGCCATGAGATCGCCACGCTGCTGGGCTACCCCAGCTGGGCCTCCTTCATCACCGAGGACAAGATGATCCGCAGCGACAAGGCCGCCGCGGAATTCATCGAGAAGATCACCACCGCCTCGGCCGCCCGCGCCAAGAGCGACTACGACGCGCTGCTCGCGCGCAAGCGCAAGGACGAGCCCAAGGCCACCGTCGTCAACCCCTGGGACCAGGCGTACCTGGAGGACCGGGTGCGCGCCGAGCAGTACAGCTTCGACTCGCAGGCGGTGCGCCCCTACTTCGAATACACGCGCGTGCGGCAGGGCGTGCTCGACATCACCTCGCGCATGTTCGGCATCACCTACAAGCCCCTGCCGGACGCCCAGGTGTGGCACCCGGACATCGAGGCCTATGACGTCTACGAGGGCAGCAAGCTCCTGGGCCGCATCTACCTGGACATGCACCCGCGCGCCGACAAGTACAAGCACGCGGCGCAGTGGGACCTGGCCAGCGGCAAGGCCGGCAAGACGCTCCCCGAGGGCGTGCTGATGTGCAACTTCCCCAAGCCCGGCGCCGAGCCGGCCCTCATGCAGCACAGCGACGTGGAGACCTTCTTCCACGAGTTCGGCCACCTGCTGCACCACATCCTCGGCGGCCACACGCGCTGGGCGGGCGTGTCCGGCACCCGCACCGAGCACGACTTCGTCGAGGCCCCCTCGCAGATGCTCGAGGAGTGGGCCTGGGCGCCCGAGTCGCTCCAGACGTTCGCCAGGCACCACCAGTCCAACGCGCCGCTGCCCACCGAGACCATCGCCCGCATGAAGCGCGCCGATGAGCTCGGCAAGGGCCTGTGGGTGCGCCAGCAGATGTTCTACGCGGCCACCAGCCTGCGCTTCTACAACCGCGACCCCAAGGGCCTGGACACCACCGCCACCATCCAGGAGCTGCAGGAGCGCTACACCCCCTTCAAGTACGCCCCGGATACCTACTTCCACCTGTCCTTCGGCCACCTCGATGGGTACTCGGCCGTCTACTACACCTACATGTGGTCGCTGGTCATCGCGAAGGACCTCTTCACGCCCTTCCAGACCGAGGGGCTGATGAACCCCGCCCCCGCCCTGCGCTACCGCCGCGCCGTGCTCGAGCCGGGCGGAGCCAAGGATGCGGCCGTGCTGGTGAAGGACTTCCTCGGCCGCGACTACGGCTTCGAGGCCTACGAGCGCTGGCTCAACGGCACCTGAGCGCCGGAACGCATCGCGTCGTAAAAAAGCCGGGCCCCGTGCCAGTCAAGGCGCGGGGCCCGTGTGCTGTTAAGCGGTGAACATCGAGCCGCCCGAGGGCGGCCCCACGCTCAGTGAACGGCGATCTCGACCCGCTCGGGCTGGACCGTGACGTCCTGCGAGTCCGGATCCATGCGCACCTGCACGGGGATGCCCTGCTGCCGGTACTGGGCCAACGAATCCGCCACGTTGTCCAGCATGCGCTGGTAGCGCTCCTCGAGCTCCACCGCGATCAGCATCATCGTCTCGCCGGCGTCGTCCACGCCCGGCCGGTACACCCGGCACCGCTGGAACCGCGCCCAGCGACCGTTCTCCATCTTTACAAGCTCGCCGTCGTAAGCCATCGCGCAGCCCCCCAAGGGAAAGTGGGAATGATGTTGGAGCACTCTAAACACGAATTAACTCCGCGTCATCCCCCCCCTTGAAAATTCGTCAAAGGCCTGGAGTTTCCGTTGGTTAATGGATGCTTCGATCGGTTTTCGGTACAAGTCCCAGGGGTGCGGGGTCCATTTTGTAAATTTGCCGACCTGTAAACCTGTTGATGGTTGACCCTCCGCGTCAACCGCTCTGCCAGCCGATCAGGGGCTCTGCCTCCCGGTCCGAGGGCCTGCGGCTGGCACCAGGGCGAGGCATCCCTTAGATTGAGCGGGCTATGAAGTTGCCACTGCTGTTCCGGCGCGACAGGAGCATCCTCAAGCGGCCGGACGCCCAGGATCAGGTGGAGAAGGTGCTCGCCGAGTCCCTGCGCACCATGGGCCAGATCTGCGCCAAGGTGGCGGACCTCATCGAGGCCCAGCGCCTGGAGCGCCAAGGCTATTCGCAGCAGCAGGACTTCCTGCGCCGCGTCGACCAGGAGAAGGGGCCTGGCCCCAAGAAGGAGTAGCCTCCCCTTCCGTATGGCCTCCCATGAAGCCCAGGGGTGTCTCGGCGCCGCCTCCGTTTGGCTGGACCCCAGCCGCTCGCTGCCACTGACCGCGCTCCAGGATGAAGAGGGGCCCAGACTGCCTGCGGGGCTCCCCCCGGTGGTGGATGCCCACGTCCACCTGTTCCCGGACGGCGTCTTCGAGGCCATCTGGCGCTGGTTCGAGCAGTACGGCTGGCCCATCCGCTACAAGCTCCACACCCCCGAGGTGCTGGCCTTCCTGCTGTCGCGCGGGGTGAGCCGGGTGGTGGCGCTGGCCTACTCCCACAAGCCCGGCATGGCGCGGCTCCTCAACACCTACATGGCCGAGGTGATGCACGCCGAGCCGCGCGTGCTGGGGCTGGCCACCGTGCTCCCCGGAGAGGAGGGGGCTCCCGCCATCCTGGCCGAGGCCTTCGCCGCGGGGCTCAAGGGCGTGAAGCTGCACTGCCACGTCCAGTGCTTCGCCCCGGATGCGCCCGAGCTCCACGAGGTGTACGCCGCCTGTGCCCAGGCGGGGCGCCCCCTGGTCATGCACGCCGGCCGCGAGCCCGCGAGCCCTCATTATAAGTGCGATCCTCACGCCCTCTGCTCGGCGGAGCGGGTGGAGCGGGTGCTGCGGGACCACCCCACCCTGAAGCTGTGCGTGCCCCACATGGGGGCCGACGAGTTCGACGCCTACGCGCGCCTGCTGGAGCGCTACGACACGCTCTGGCTGGACACCACCATGGCGATGGCGGACTACTTCCCCATCTCCCTGCCCCGTCGAGCCCTGGAGGTGCGCCCCGAGCGCATCCTCTATGGAACGGACTTCCCCAACCTGCCCTACGCGTGGGATCGCGAGCTCAAGCAGCTCTTGGGGCTGCGGCTGGGAGACGCGGTGGAGGCGGGGCTGCTGGGGCAGAACGCGCTGCGTCTTTTCGGAGGGTGAAGTCGAGGCGGTGGCTCACTTGCTGAGCAAGAAGGTGTTGAAAAATGGATCCCCCCCTTCCGCAAAGCGGGAATCGATCCCATCTTTGCGTCCATAGAAGCACACCACCCCCGCAGCTTGTCGCACCGAGGCCCCGCCATGTCGCAAATCCTGGTCGTTGACGACGACGCGAGCCACCGCACGCTCATCTGCGATGCCCTCGAGGAAATGGGCTACGCCACCGTCGAGGCGGCCAACGGCCGCGAGGCTCTGGACTTCCTCGAAGAGGACATGCCCAGCGCGGTGCTGTTGGACCTGCGCATGCCCGTCATGAGCGGCTGGGGGCTGCTGGACGCGCTCAAGAAGATGCCCCGGGCGCGCGGGCTGCCCATCATCATCATCTCCGGCTACGGCTTCGAGTGGGAGGCGGAGCTGGTCGGCGCCGCCGGTTACATCTCCAAGCCGGTGGACCTGGACAAGGTGCGCATGACGGTGCAGCAGATCGTCGGCCCGCCCGAGATGCCCCTGATGCACTGACGTCGGTCGGAGGGGGGATTGTCGGCGGGGGCTCGGTCGTCCGAGACTGGGGCCCTCCATGTCGCTCCCCTCTTCTGATTTGGCTGTCGACGCCCGCGGGCTCGTCAAGCGCTTCGGCAGCTTCACCGCGCTCAACGGCCTGGACCTGCAGATTCCCCGAGGCGCCTTCTACGCCTACCTGGGCCCCAACGGCGCCGGGAAGTCCACCTCCCTCGCGCTGCTCACGGGCGTGTATGGCCCGGACGCCGGCTCCATCCAGCTCCTGGGCATGGACGCGGTCCGCCAGCCGCTGGAGATCAAACGCCGCATCGGCATGGTGCCCGAGGAGCTGAGCCTCTTCGAGCGGCTCACCGGCCGGCAGTACCTCACCTTCTGTGGCCGCATGTTCGGCCTGAGCGGAGATGAGGCCGCCGCGCGCGCCGCCGAGCTGCTGGAGCTCACCGAGCTGACCTACAAGGCCGGCTCTCTGGTCGCCGAGTACTCCAAGGGCATGCGGCGGCGGCTGGCCATCGCCGCGGCGCTGATTCACGCCCCGGAGCTCATCTTCCTGGACGAGCCCTTCGAGGGCATCGACGTGCTCGCCGCCGGCGTCATCCGCGAGCTGCTGCGGGAGCTGAGCCGGCGCGGCGTCACGCTGCTGCTCACCACGCACGTGCTGGAGATCGCCGACCGGCTGGCCACCCACGCCGGCATCATCCGGGGCGGGCGGATGCTGGACCAGGGCACGGTGCCGGAGCTGATGAACCGCCACGGCGTGTCCTCGCTGGAGGCCGTCTTCGAGAAGCTCATCTCCGTGCCGGCGGCCCGCAACGCGCGCCTGTCCTTCTATGGGGATGCGCCCGCCCCCGTGGTGCCGCTGCGCCGGGAGTCCGCGTGAACCCGCCTCCCGCTCCCGGCTTCTTCCGCCACCTGTGGCTCTTGTGGGGCCTGCGGCTGCAGATCGGCCTCAACCGGGGCTCCGGTCGGCCCAGCAAGCTCCTGGCGGTGGCCACCTTCGTGGCCTCGAGCGCCCCGGCGCTCTTCTTCGGGCTCGTTTTCTTCGGGCTCATGCGGCTGCGGCCCGTGGCCATGAGCAACGTGTGGCCCTACTTCATCCTCAACCTGCTGTGCTTCGTCACCGCCGCCGTGTGGGTGACCTGGCCGCTGCTGTCCGCGGGCGTGGATGACCACTCGGAGTTGAGCCGGTACGCCGCCTTCCCCATCTCGCCCTTCCGGCTGCTCATCTCCTCCACCGTGGCCAGCCTCTTCGAGCCGCGCGCGCTCGTCTTCTACGCGCCCCTCACGGGCGCCGCCGTGGGCTACGCCTCGGTGTACCGCCTGCACGCGCCGTGGATGGCCGCGCTCAACTACGTGCTCTTCGCGCTGCTGTGCGCCGCCTGGAGCCGCGTGGGCCTCTATGCCGTACTCAACGTGCTGCGTGAGAAGCGCAGCGCTGAAATCATTGGCGGCGGCTTCGTCCTGTTCCTCGTCGCCGCCTCGTTCATCCCTCCCGTGGACACCTCGTGGCTCACGGAGGTGATGGGCGAGGCCGGCGTGGGCGGGCTGGACATGAGCATCATCGTCAACGCCGCCCGGGCGCTGGGCCGCGTTCCCAGTGGCTTCTTCGGGGACTCGCTGCGGCAGCTCGCCCTGGGGCGCCTGCGCATCGCCACCATGGAGTCGTTTGGGCTGGGCTTCTTCGCCCTCGTCGGCCTGGTGGTGGCCTACATCCTGCTGCTGCGCTTCCACCGCCAGGCGGGGCGCGCGGGGCCGGCGATGAAGGAGTCGGGCGACAATGATCCGTTCGCCCGGACGTCCACGCGCTTCCGCACGCTCGTCGTCCGCGAGGCGCTGGACCTGTGGCGCAACCCGCGCGCGCGGCTGCTCATCTCCGTGCCGTTCGTGCTCGCCATCCTCCTGAAGCTGCTGTCCGGACGCGCCCTCTTCGTGTACCTGCTCGGGCAGTCGGCGGATGCGTGGCTGATGGGCGGCCTGGCCGTCTATGGCGCCGTCGTCATCTCCTCCACCTTCTCGCAGAACACGTTCGCTTATGACGGGCACGGCTTCGCCGTGTTCCTCACCGCGCCCATGGAACTGGCGGACGTGCTCCGCGCCAAGAACCTGGTGCAGGGCACGGCGGGCTTGAGCATGGCGCTGTTGGTGGGGCTGTTCTACCGGGTCTACTTCGGCCACGGCACGTGGGTGGACTTCCTGTGCGCGGTGGCCTCGGTGGCCGCGGTGGTGCCCGTGCTGTTGGCCGCGGGCAACTTCCTGTCGCTGTACTTCCCGGTGAAGTTCCACGCCAGCCTGAAGCGCCGCGACAAGCTGCCGCTCATGGCCTCCATGCTGGGCATCGTCGCCGCGAGCGTGGGCTGCATGCCCTTCGGCTGGGCGCTGCGGCTCGCGGGCAAGTCGGGGCCCACGCTGCAAACGGTGGCGATGATCGCCCTGTTCGCCGGGCTGTACGCCGTGCTCTACCGGGCCGTGCTTCCCCTGGCGCTGCGCCTGCTGGAGCAGCGCCGGGAGATCGTCCTGCGCGCCGTTACCCGGGAGTAGCGGCGGAACTCAGTACTGCAGGCCGGGGACGCGAGCGCCCGCCGTCCAGCCGCGGTTGTGGGCGCTGAAGACGCCCACGCCGTAGGCGCTGCCCTTGGCCTCGATGGTGCGCCCATCGCCCAGGCTGATGGCGACGTGGCCGGGGCGGAAGAGCAGCGCGCCGCGGGTGCGCAGCGCCTCTTCCACGGACATCGTCGTTCCCGCGCGCTGCGCGTGGGGCAGCTGGTTCATCGTCCCGTCCGGGATGGAGACACCCGCCTGGTGCGCGGCCCACTGCACCAGCTCCGAGCAGTCGAAGGCGCGGGGGTTCGAGTCGTTCAGGTTGACCTCGGCGCCGAAGATGTAGCGGTCACCGGCCTGGGACAGCGCGCGCTGCACGAAGTTCTCGGCGGTGCCACGGCCACCAGGGCCCGGCTGCGGCGCGGGAGGCGTCGCGCCACCGGTGCGGTTCAGCTTGCCCCACGTCTGGGGACCGACGACGCCGTCCGTGCTGATGCCCTGGGCGCGCTGGAAGGCCACCACCGCCGCCTTCGTCTTCGGGCCAAAGGCGCCGTCCACGGGACCGGGGTTGAAGCCCGCGGCCTTCAGCTTGTTCTGAAGATCCGTCACCGCGGGGCCCTTGGAGCCCTCACGCAGGGTGGGGAGGTTGGTACGAGCAGTCTGGGCGGTGACGCGGCTGGAAGAGATAGGAGCAACCATGACAACGACCTCATGTCGGAAGTGGCTTACATGAGGGTTATCGGCAGAGGTGGCGCGGAGTTGCTGAAAAAGCCTTCCTTTACCTACCTCCGAGCCACCGGAGGCCCCAGGCCGTCAATAATCCCAGGTAGTTACCCAACGCGAAGCCGGCCAGCGCCAGCGTGAGGCCCGGCCCCACCAGCACCCGGTTCTTCAGCGCGGCGGCCATCGGGCCGATCTGCGCCGGCCCGTAGATGGTGGCCGTGGAGCAGATCAGCGTGCTGTCCACATCGATGCGCAGCAGGACCGAGAGCGCGGTGTGGATGACGATGGCCAGCCCCATCACCAGCCACACATAGAGGAACAGGGTCATGCTGCCCCCGCTCAGCATCCGCAGGTCGGCCAGCGAGCCCATGGCCACGCAGAAGATGAGGAGCAGGTACTCCCCCAGTTCGTAGGCGCCCCGGAGCGTGCGCACCCGGGGGAACAGCGAGGCCACGATGCCCAGCGTGGTGATGATCAGCAGCGCCGGACCGGCCTCCAGCTTCTCGACGAGGAGCAGCGTCCCGCCAAGCCCCACCACCGCGATGAGGAGCGAGAGCCCGAAGCCCAGTCCCATGTCTCGCAGGTGGTGCCGCGTCCACGCGCCGAGCCCCTCGCCCGGGTGCTCGAAGGCCTCATGATGCGGCGCGGCGGTGAACGGGGGCAGCAAGCGCAGCAACAACCGCTGCGCGAACGTGAGCATGAAGATGAGGTAGACGCCGCCCGCGGCCAGGTCCGCTGTGTTGAGCAGGACGAACGTCTCGCTGCGCACCTCCAGCGCGCGCCCGATGGCGGCCATGTTGGCGGTGCCCCCGACGTAGACGCCCACCAGCATGCCAGCGATCTTCCACCACTCGTCGGTCCGATCCCGGAAGTACCAGCCCACGACGGCGGCTGCCGCCACCGCCGCGACACAGGCT
Organism: Hyalangium ruber; assembly: GCF_034259325.1. Taxonomy (NCBI): domain Bacteria; kingdom Pseudomonadati; phylum Myxococcota; class Myxococcia; order Myxococcales; family Archangiaceae; genus Hyalangium; species Hyalangium rubrum. The sequence goes on from NZ_JAXIVS010000016.1 coordinate 102,782, forward strand.
CCCACGAAGGAGATGAGGAGGGAGCGCGCGAGCCTGGGCCACTGGCGCACGTCGGTGGAGAACAGCAGCAGGGGAATGGCCAGCGGGACGGCGGCCTCGCTCACGCGCATCGAGGTGTCCTGGGACAACCGGAGCCCTGGCACGTTCCCGGCCAGCACTCCCGCCACGTAGCAGAGCGTCACCGGGCCCAGGAACTTCGCCAGGCGGAAGCGCTCGCCCGCCCAGAGGGCCCCCGCCGGCAAGAGCAGACAGAACAACACCTGGAGGACGGTCATCCCGAGGCCGCTCATGCGCGGTCGAAGGTGCCGTCGAGGAAGTCCAGGAGGAAGCCATCCACCTGCTTGCGGTCCGGAATGGCCCCGACCATGCCGTACATCGCCGCGCTGCCCTCCGGCGCCGGCTCTCCCGCCGCGAGCTTCGAGGCGCAATCGCGCAGGTCCGCGAGCAGCACATCCGCCACGCGCTCATGCGCCGGGGTGATCATGCAGTGCAGCGCCGGGGGCGACTGCTGCCGGTCCAACTTCCAGCCCCGGGCCTCCATCGCATCGCCCAGCTCGTACACGTTGAGCGAATCCGAGGCGAACGCGAACACGCTCATGTGCGGCGAGCCCAGCACCTGCAGGCCGGGGATCGCCCGGATGCCGGCGATCAGCTTGTCCGTCGTGGCGAGGATGCGCCGCGCGTTGTCGAGGTAGCCCTCCTCACCCAGGTAGTGCATCACCGCCCAGGCCGCGGCGATGGCACCGCCCGGCCGCGTGCCCGTCATCGACGGCGAGGCATACAGGCCTCCGGGCCAGTTCGAGTACGTATAGAACTGGTTCCGCCGCAGCGCCCGGTTGCGGTGCAGCACCACCGAGGCGCCCTTGGCGGCGTAGCCGTACTTGTGGAGGTCCGCGGACATCGAGGTGACGCCCGGCACCGAGAAGTCGAAGGGAGGAATGTCCCGGCCGAGCTTCCGGACGAACGGCAACATGAAGCCCCCGAGGCACGCGTCGACGTGGCACAGCAGCCCGCGCGCCTGTGCCAGCGCGGCCAGCTCGGTGATGGGGTCGACGACACCATGCGGGTACGGCGGGGCGCTGCCGACGATGAGCGCCGTGTTCGGAGTGATGAGCCGCTCTACGTCCCGCACGTCCACCCGGAAGTCCGGAGCCACGGCCGCGTGACGCACCTCGACATCGAAGTAGTGCGCCGCCTTCTCGAAGGCGGGGTGGACCGTGGTGGGGACGATCATCTCCGGGCGGGCGATGCCCTTCTCGTTGCGGGCCCACTCCCGGGCGGCCTTCACCGTCATCATGATGCTCTCGGTGCCGCCCGTGGTCATCGTGCCAGCCACGTCCGCATCGCCCTGGAAGAGCTCGGTGGCCATGGACACCACCTCGCACTCCATCCGCCGCAGCGAGGGAAAGGCGAGGGGCGACAGCCCGTTCTCCGACATGAACTCGCCGTAGGCCTCGCGCAGCAGCCGCGAGTGCTCCTCGTCCACGTAATAGACGAGGCTGAACGTGCGGCCTTCCTTCCACCGCGCGTCCTCCGCGTGCATCGCCCGCAGCTCGGCGAGCACGTCATCCTTCGTTCGCTTCGTCTTCGGCAGCGACTTCGACATCCGGGCCTCCCGCGCGGCCGCTCTCGGCCCGCCGGGCGGATTACGGCTGCTTTTTCACGGCGAGTCCTCTGTTTTCGTGTCGCGGGCGCCGTCTCTTGCAGCTCCAATCCCTTACAGCATTGTCCGGAAATCCTCGGTTCCCTGCAGCTTCCAGGGGAAGCGCGGGCCTCTGCCACCAAAGTGGAGTCGCCGAGAAGATGCACTTCACTGGCGGTGGCGCGTAGCATTGCGCCATGAGCATCAACGCGTGGCTCCAGGAGTTTCGCGCACTCCATAAGCGTGCGCGGCAGAAGCAGCTGAACGCCGAGGAGAAGGAGCTGTACCTCACCGCTCGCGAGCAGTTCGCGCGCGCGCTGACGGCGGCCCAGGGGATGACGCTCAAGCCTGGGGAGATGGCGCGCCAGACGTTCCGCGTCGCGCAGGCGATGCAGATCGAGCTCAGCCTCAACTCGGGCATCGTCCGCGCGATGACGCTGGACGTCTCCCGAGGCGGCTTCTCGGTCGTGCTCGGCAAGCCTCCCGGGGAGAACGAGCAGGTGGGCTACACGCTGAGGATGCCGGATGGGATGGACCCCATCATCGGCCGGGCGCGTGTGGTCGCCTCGAAGAAGCAGATTGGCAACTACCGGCTCTCGTTCTCGTTCGAGAACATGTCCGACCATGACGGGGAGCGGCTGGAGGGGGTGCTGTTCGACGCCGCCCTCTCGCGCATCCCGGGCTGAGCAGACAGATGCCGATGCTCGGGTTCTCCACCATCAAGGGTGGAGTCGGGAAGACCACCCTTTGCGTCCACGTCGCCGCCGCCCTGGCGGATGCCGGGCACCGGGTGCTGCTGATGGACCTGGACCCGCAGGCGCACGCCTCGCTGGTGCTGGGCCTGGAGCCCGCGGATGTGCCCTGCGTGGCGGATGCCTTCGGTCCCCGCCCCCGCCACAAGCTGGAGGAGGTGGTGGTGGCCTCGCCCAAGCGGCCCAACCTCTTCATCGCCCGAGCCCACCCGCGCATGGCGACGCTGGAACGTGAGCTCTTCCAGTGGGGCCATCGCCTGCAAGCCATCCCCCGAGCGCTCAAGACGCTGAGCTGGACGCCGGACATCGTCATCGCCGACACGCCCCCGAGCCTCGGCGCCTTCACCGAGGCAGTGCTCCACTCCGCCGATGTGGTGGCGGCTCCGGTGCCCACCGGCGCCTTCGCGCTGCAAGGGCTGGGAGAGATCGAAACCGCCTGGCGCGAGGTGCGCGAGGAGGGCGGCCAGCTGGTGGCGGTGGTCAACCTGTGGGACCGCCGCACCACGGCCACCAACGACGCGATGGACGCCGCGCTGAAGGAGTCCACCGTGCCCGTGCTGCGCATGCGCATCCCTCGCTCGGAGGCCATCAACCAGGCCGGCCTCGGCTACGAGGTGGTCTTCGATACCAGCCCCAGCGCCCCGGGCGCGGAGGAGCTGCGCGAGCTGGCCCGAGAGCTGGGCCGCCGCGCCGGGCTGCGCTGAAGCCGGAGGCACGTCTGGTCGGCCCCCCTTGAGGAGCCGGGCCACCGAGCCGCCACCGCATGCGCCGTCACATCGGCGCCGTGCCCAATCTAGCCGCAAGAAACCAGTCCGAGGCCGACGAACGGCGGCAGCGCCGTGCGCCCTCACCGAGGAGCGTGAACCCGTGATGCCAGTCGATTCGACTCCGGCGGCCCGTTACGTGGAGCACATCGTCCCCTTCCAGGCAGGGGACGGCCGCCCGCTCAACCTCGTCCACATCCAGGGGCACCGGGAGCCGACCAAAGGACCGGTCGTCCTGGTCCATGGGGCGGGGGTCCGCGCCAACATCTTCCGTGCGCCCGTGAAGCAGACGGTCGTCGATGCCCTGCTCGAGGCCGGCTACGACGTGTGGCTGGAGAACTGGCGCGCGAGCATCGACCTCGAACCCAACGAGTGGACGCTCGACCAGGCAGCCGTCCACGACCACCCGAAGGCCATCCAGAAGATCGTCCAGGAGACGGGGCGGGACGAGGTGAAGGCCATCGTCCACTGCCAGGGCTCGACGAGCTTCATGCTCTCGGCGGTGGCGGGGCTCGTGCCACAGGTGAAGGTCATCCTCAGCAATGCCGTCGCCCTGCACCCGAGGGTGCCGCGCTCGGCCCAGCTCAAGGCGCGCTACGCCGTGCCGCTCGTGGCGAGGATGACGCACTACTTGGATCCGCAGTGGGGCCTCGAGGCGAAGGGCTTCACCCCCAAGGCCATCACCCTGCTGGTGAAGGCCACCCACCACGAGTGCGACAACACGGTATGCCGGCTGGCGAGCTTCACCTACGGCACGGGGTTCCCGACGCTCTGGCGGCACGAGAACCTCAACCCCGAAACGCACGAGTGGCTGAAGCACGAGCTGGCCAAGGTGCCCCTCACCTTCTTCCAGCAGATGGCCGAGTGCCTGCGCGCGGGCCACCTGGTCCCCGTGGAGGGCTACCGGGAGCTGCCCGAGGACGTGTCCGAGCGCCCGCCGGAGACGGACGCGCGCTTCATCTTCCTCGCGGGGGAGCTCAACCAGTGCTTCCTGGCGGAGAGCCAGCGCCGCACCTATGAGCATCTGTCGCGCTACCGGCCCGGCTACCACGCGCTGCATGTGATTCCCGAGTACGGACACCTCGACATCTTCATGGGCAAGGACGCCGCCCGGGATGTCTTCCCCCTCATCGTCTCCGAGCTGGACAAGCCGGTCTGAAGGAGCACCGCCATGTGGATGATGCCCAGACGAATCAAGCGGCAGCAGGGACGCTACTCGAAGGTGGATGGCATTCCCTACGAGCTCCCCATCAACTCCCAGGCGTCCCCCGCGCTGATGGCGGCGTTCACCATCGACGCGCGAAAGGCCGCCGCGCTGCTGCCCGGCAACGAGGTGCATCCGCTGCGGCTGTGGGGCAACAAGGGCGTGCTGTTCGTCACCGTCATCGACTACCGCACCACCGACATCGGGCCCTACATCGAGTTCAGCATCGCCATCGCCTGCACCCATGGGCCCAAGTCCGCGCCGCCGCTGCTGCCAGTCCTCTTCCAGAAGCACTACGGGCTGGGCCAGTACGTGGTGGACCTGCCGGTGAGCACGGAGATCTCCGTGAAGGGCGGCAAGGGCATCTGGGGCATGCCCAAGCACCAGGCCAACCTGGACTTCCAAATCACGGAGCGCACGGTCAGCAGCCAGTACGACAAGGACGGCCAGCTCGCGGTGCGCATCGAGATCGACAAACCCCGGCGCTCGTGGCTGCCCATACGCGCCAGCGGTGCCAACTACTGCCAGTTCCGCGGGATGCTGATGAAGTCCTTCATCTACTTCCGCGGGAAGTTCGGCTTCATCCTCGGGCGCAAGGCCAAGGCCCGGCTGACGTTGGGACAGCACCCACGCGCGCAGCCGCTCAAGTCGCTGGGCATCGCCTCCAAGCCGTTCTTCGTGGGCTTCCTCCCAGCCTCCAGCGGCGTGCTGGACGACCACTTCGAGTGCTGGTTCCTCAGCTACCCCGAGCTGCCCGCCACGCAGCCCGAGGGCCTGGAGAGCGTGGTGGACCTCGGCCTGAGCCAGCAGTGGCTATCGCCCCCCGGTGAGGAGCCGAGCCAGCCCGAGCCCCGTCGGCTCGACAGCGGCGCGGACCTCGGAATGGGGCTGCACTCATGAAGCGCCCGCTCCTTCCGCGGGTGGAGGCGCGGTCATGAGCGTCCGAACCGAGCGGTGGCTGCGATGGCTGCTGATGGCCATCTCCGCGGCCACGGTGGTGAGCGGCGCCGTGCAGCTCATCGCTCCGGGCTTCGTCCTCGGGTTCCTCTCCGCCGAGTCGAGTCCGGCGAGCCGCCACTTCTTCGGCATCGTCGGCATGTTCATGGTCCTCTTTGGAGGACTGCTGTTCCATGCGCTGGTGCGCCGGAAGGAGAACCCCGCCGCCTTCGTGTGGGCCGGCCTGCAGAAGCTCGGCGCGAGCGTGGCGGTGGGCCTGGGCGTGGCCCGAGACCTCTTCTCTCCGCTCGCCCTCGGGGTCGCGGGGTTCGACCTCGTCTCCGGGTTGTTGATCCTCGGCTACTTCAGCCTCTCGCGCCGCCCCGCGCGACAGGCCGTGTCTCCGCCTCTCAAATCCGCCCCCGTGGTGCGCCTCTCCCCAGAGCCACGCCCTGTGGCTCCCCCGCTGGCGGCGGACGGGCGGCGCAGGGCCCTCATCCTCGCGGGCGGGGGAATGCGCGTGGCGTGGCAGGCCGGCGCCATCCGCGCCCTCTCGGACGCGGGCCTCACCTTCGCTCATGGCGATGGCACCTCGGGTGGCATCATCAACCTGGCCATGATGCTCTCCGGCCAATCGCCCGAGCAGATGTGCGAGCGCTGGCAGACGCTGCGCGTGAAGGACTTCGTCTCCTTCGTCTCGCCTGAGAAGTACCTGAAGGCGTGGGACATGGAGGCGCTCGGGGACGCGGACGGCATCATCGAGCGTGTCTTCCCGCACCTGGGCATCGACGTGGACGCCATCCGCGCCAACACCGAGATGGAGGGCACCTTCAACGTCTGCAACTTCGCGCGCAAGACGAACGAGGTCATCCCCCACACCCAGGTGGACCAGGACCTGCTCGTCGCCGGCATCTCCCTGCCCATCTTCATGCCCATCGTGCGCAAGGGCGCGGCGCTGTACACCGACTCGGTCTGGATCCAGGACGCCAACCTGCTCGAGGCGGTGCGACGCGGGGCGGACGAGTTGTGGGTGCTGTGGTGCATCGGCAACACGCCCACCTATGAGCGCGGGGTGTTCCGCCAGTACGTCCACATGATCGAGCTGAGCGCGAATGGCGCGCTCTTCGCGCAGCTCGAGCGCATCGAGGAGATCAACGCGCGCATCCGCGCGGGCGAGGAGGTCCACGGCCACCGCCAGCCCATCGTGGTCCACCTCGTCAAACCCGAGCAGCCCCTGCCGCTCGACCCGGACTTCTACGCGGGCCACATCACCGCGGGCTCGCTCATCGACATGGGGTACGCGGACGCCTGCCGCTACCTCTCTACCCGCAGCACACAAGGCCTACCGCTCACACCGGAGATAACTCAGATGACCGCATCCGCACCCGACCTCACCTTCCGCGAGACCATGTCCGGTCCCCTGGCACTCGGCGAGCAAGACCCGCTCTCCGGTGCGGGCAAGGGACGCCACACGCCCTTCACCTTCCACGCCACCATCAGCGTGGATGACATGGAGGCGTTCATCCGCGACCCCGAGCACGCGGCCCGGCTCGTGGCCCACATCTCCTATCCCCCGCTCGGGGACTTCCTGCCCGTGAAGCGGGGGAGCTTCAACCTGTTCAAGGCGGGCGACGACCCGAACACCCGGCTGATGACCTACGGCATGGCCTTCGAGCACCAGGGCCGCGAGTACTATCTGTCGGGCACCAAGACCATCCGCGACGAGAAGGGGCCGGACCTCTGGCACGACACCACCCGGCTCTACTGCCGGCTCCATGAGGGCACCGATGAGCGAGGCCCGGTGGTGGGCGCGGGCATCCTCAAGCTGGGCATGGGAGATCTCCTCAAGCTGGTGTCCAGCATGCGCTCTTCTCGCGAGGGCACCGAGGGACTCAAGGCGGTCGCCCAGTTCGGCCAGTTCTTCCTCGGCACCCTCTGGGACGTCTACATGCCGCTCGCCAAGGAGAAGGCCGCCTCGGAGAGCGAACCGAGTGCCCCCCTCTGATTCCCCGGAGCCTGTCCATGCGACGCGAACACTTCGATGTCATCATCGTCGGCTCGGGCTTCGGAGGCTCGGTCATGGCCTACCGCCTGGCCGAGGCGGGCCTGCGTGTCTGCGTCCTGGAACGCGGCAAGGCCTGGCCGCCCGGCTCCTTCCCGCGCAGCCCCTACGGCATGCGTCGCAACTTCTGGGACCCCAGCGAGGGCCTGCACGGGCTCTTCAACCTGTGGTCCTTCCGAGGGCTGGGCGGCGTGGTGGCGAGCGGGCTGGGCGGCGGCTCGCTCATCTACGCCAACGTGCTGCTGCGCAAGGAGGAGAAGACCTTCGTCCGGGAGAACCTTCACGACGGCGGCTATGAGTACTGGCCCGTCACCCGCGCGGACCTGGAGCCCCACTACGACTCCGTCGAGAAGATGATGGGGGCGCAGCGCTACCCCTTCGAGCACGCGCCCTACCGCGACACCGCGAAGACGATCGCGATGAAGCTGGCCGCCGAGCGCATGGGGCACCCGGACGACTGGCAATTGCCCCCGCTGGCGGTGACCTTCGGCAACCCGGGCCAGACTCCCGTGCCGGGGGACCCCATCCCGGAGGCCCACCCGAACCTGCATGGGCGGGCGCGCAGCACCTGCCGGCTGTGTGGGGAGTGCGACATCGGCTGCAACTTCGGAAGCAAGAACACGCTCGACTACACATACCTGTCGGCCGCGAAGCGCCTGGGCGCGGAGATTCGCACCCGGGCCGAGGTGAAGGCCTTCTGGCCCGAGGATGGCGAGTACGTCGTGGAGTACGTGGACCACTCGGAGGCGCGCGAGGGCGAGCGGCCCGAGGTGCCCTCCGCGATGCTGCCGCGCACGGTGCTCTCCGCGGACCGGCTCGTGCTCGCGGCGGGGACCTTCGGAACGAGCTACCTGCTGCTGAAGAACCGGGATGCGTTCCCGGGCCTCAGCGAGCAGTTGGGCACGCGCTTCTGTGGCAACGGAGACCTGCTGGGCTTCCTCTACAAATGCACGGACGGCAGCAAGACTCCACGCGAGCCGCGCGTCCTGGATGGAGGCCATGGGCCCGTCATCACCAGCGCCCTCCACGTCCGGGACGCGACCGAGGGCGGCTCGGGTCGCGGCTATTACGTCGAGGATGCCGGCTACCCGGAGTTCTTCAACTGGCTCTACGAGGGCAGCAACCAGTTCGCCGTGGCGCGCCGCGCCCTGCGGCTCGGCCAGCGGCTCTTGAAGGGGTGGTTGCGCCTGTCGCGTGACAGCGACGTCAGCGCGGAGATCGCCGAGATGATGGGCGACTGCGTGGGCTCGTCCAGCTCGCTGCCGCTGCTCGCCATGGGCCGCGACATCCCGGACGGGCGGATGCGGCTGACCCGGGATGGGATGCTGGACGTGGACTGGCGCATGAAGCGCTCCTCCAGCTACTTCCGGCGCGTCCGCGAGACCATGGAGGAGATCGCCGACGCGCTCGGGGGGAAGATGGTGCATAACCCGCTCAGCGCGCTCAGCCGCGTCATCACCGTACACCCGCTCGGGGGCTGCCCCATGGGCCGTACCGCCTCCGAGGGCGTGGTGGACGCCAACGGCGAGGTCTTCAACCACCCGGGCCTCTACGTGGCGGACGGTGCGGTGATGCCGGGGCCCACGGGCCCCAATCCGAGCCTCACCATCGCCGCGCTGGCCGACCGCTTCGCCGAGCACATCATCGAGCGCTCCCGCCGGCCCGGCGCTCCACAGCCCAGCACCCAGGAGGCGCCGCCATGGCCTCGAGCACACACGTAATCACCAGTCCCGCGCCCTCCCCTGCGACTCCGCCGCAGCGTCCACCGGGACGGAGGATGGTGCGCTGGTTCGACCCGCTCATCCTGGCGCGAACGGGGGTGCGCTCCGTCATCTCCGCCACCATCGGCAAGCAGGCGGATCGCCGACTGCTGGACGCGCTGGCGGCGCCCAAGGTGGAGCCCAGCGACTTCTCGGTCGATGCGGCGGGCAACCCCCGGCAGGAACTCTGGCTCGACTACGTGTCGGACCTGGGCGATGGCTGGGACTCCACGTACGCGGTGGCTCACACGGTGGCCAGGCCCTCGCTGACGGTACAGGACGAGACAGGCAAGACCTACGACACGCACGGTGGCGAGCTGCTCGTGTTCGGCGGAGACGCCGTTTACCCGGATGCGAGCGTAAAGGAATACGAGGAGCGGACCATTCAGCCTTGGGCTTCGGCGATGCGCGGGCAACGCCCCCGGCCTCACCTCTTCGCCATCCCCGGCAACCACGACTGGTACGACGGACTGGTCTCCTTCATCCGCCTGTTCTGCCAGGAGCGCGCGCTGGGGGGCTGGACCACGCACCAGCGACGCAGCTACTTCGCGGTGAAGCTGCCCCATGGGTGGTGGCTGATCGGCACGGACATGCAGCTCGAGTCGGATCTCGACGACCCCCAGGTCCAATACTTCCAGGAGGTCGCCAAGCTGATGAACAAGGATGACCGCGTCATCCTCTGCCTCGCGGAGCCCGCCTGGCTGCGCGCCCAGGTCCGTACGCCCGCGATCCGGTTACACCAGGAGAACAACCTCGACTTCCTCCAGCACCAGGTGCTCGGCAAGAAGGTCAGCGTCTTCCTGGCGGGAGATCTCCACCACTACCGGCGCCACGCCAACGACGCGGGGCAACAGAAGATCATCGCGGGAGGAGGCGGCGCCTTCCTGCACCCGACGCATGCGCCCCGAAAGCAGCGGCCACTTCCCGAGGGCTTCACCGCGCGCAAGTGCTTCCCGAGCGCCACGGAGTCCCGGCGGCTGTGCTGGCACAACCTCGCGTTCCTGAAGCACAACCCTCGCTTCGGGATGCTCACCGGGCTGCTCTACATGCTGCTGGCCTGGGCGCTCTCGACGAACATCGGCGCCTCCACCGCGCCCAAGGCGCTCTCGCTGGTGGTGAGCACGGCGCTGGGCTCACCGGGCGTCGTCATCATCGCGCTGCTGATCATCCTCGGGCTGATCGGCTTCGCGGATGCGCGGTTTGGCCGCTTGCGCCCGGTGGTGGGAGTGCTCCACGGCCTCGTCCACCTGCTAGCGGTGTTCCTGATCGCCTGGGGCGTGTCCTACCTCGTGGGCCCGGTCCTCGACCTGCCCTTCCGAAGCCTGCAGCGGGATCTGGTCAGCGCCGCGCTCATCTTCCTCGGAGGGCTGGTGGTGGGACCGACCCTCATGGGCCTGTACCTGCTCATCTCCCTCAACGTCTTCAGCGCCCACGCCAACGAGGCCTTCGGCTCCCTGTCCATCCCGGACTGGAAGAACTTCGTTCGGATGCGGATCGACAAGAACGGGCGCCTGTGGCTCTTCCCCATCGGCATCCGGCGAGTGCCTCGGTCCTGGAAGCCCGGCAGCACGGTCCGCGAGCCGGAGTGGGTGCCGGACCCGGCGGACAAGCGCGCCACGCCTCCCGCGCTCATCGAGCCTCCCATCATCGTCTGAAGACTGTCCCGCCTTTGTTCACCCACAGTGGAATCCTGTCGGGAACGAAGGCCAGCGGGCGTGGGTTTCTCCTAATCGGGTTTCCCACGCCTCGGCGCTCTCTTGCATGCCGGGCACACAGCCTCTTGCCGACGCTGGGAAGCTCCAAGAGGATGCGCCCCCATGACGACGACCAGTGAAACCCAGGGTCAGAACTTCCTCCAGGAGATCATCGAGGAGGACAAGAAGACCGGCAAGCACGGCGGCCGTGTACACACCCGCTTTCCGCCAGAGCCGAATGGCTACCTGCATATCGGCCACGCCAAGTCGATCTGCCTGAACTTCGGGCTGGCCCAGCAGTACGGCGGCAAGTGCAATCTGCGCCTGGATGACACCAACCCGCTCACCGAGGACACCGACTACGTCCAGTCCATCGAGCGGGACGTGAAGTGGCTCGGCTTCGACTGGGCCGGCAAGTACTTCGCCTCGGACTACTTCGACAAGCTCTACGACTTCGCCGTGGAGCTCATCAAGCAGGGCAAGGCCTACGTGTGCAGCCTCACCGCGGACGAGATCAGCCAGTACCGCGGCGACTTCAACACGCCGGGCCGCGACAGCCCCTACCGCAACCGCTCCGTCGAGGAGAACCTGGACCTCTTCAGCCGCATGAAGGCGGGCGAGTTCCCCGATGGCGCGCACACCCTGCGGGCGAAGATCGACATGACGTCGCCCAACCCGGTGCTGAGGGATCCGCCCATCTACCGGATCCGCCATGCGCACCACCACAACACGGGCGACAAGTGGTGCATCTACCCGCTCTATGACTTCGCGCACTGCCTCTCGGACTCCATCGAGGGCATCACCCACTCGATCTGCACGCTGGAGTTCGAGAACCGCCGGGTGCTCTACGATTGGATCGTCGACAACCTCATCAAGGGGGGCCGGCCGTATCAGTACGAGTTCGCGCGGCTGAAGCTCACCTACACGGTGATGAGCAAGCGCAAGCTGCTGCAGCTGGTGACCGAGAAGCTGGTGTCCGGGTGGGATGACCCGCGCATGCTCACCATCAGCGGCCTGCGTCGGCGCGGCTGCACGCCGGTGGCCCTGCGGGACTTCGCCACGCGTATCGGCGTGAGCAAGACGGACAGCTGGATCGACATGAGCGTGCTCGAGCTGTGCATCCGCGAGGACCTCAACGAGCATGCCCCGCGCGCCATGGCGGTGCTCAAGCCGCTCAAGGTGGTCATCGAGAACTACCCCGAGGGCAAGACCGAGCAGCTCGACGTGGCCAACCACCCGCAGAAGGCGGAGCTGGGCACGCGCCAGGTGCCGTTCTCGCGCGAGCTGTACATCGAGGCGGACGACTTCATGGAGACCCCGCCCAAGGGCTTCTTCCGCCTGTCGCCGGGCAAGGAGGTCCGCCTGCGCTCGGCCTACTTCATCAAGTGCGAGAGCGTCATCAAGGACGACAAGGGCAACGTGGTGGAGTTGCGCTGCACGTATGACCCGGCCACGCGCGGCGGCGACTCGCCGGATGGGCGCAAGGTGAAGGGCACGCTGCACTGGGTGCCGGCCAGCGCGCCCACCGCCGAGGTGCGGCTCTATGACCGGTTGTTCTCGGCAGAGCAGCCGGACAAGGACAAGGACAAGGACTTCAAGCAGTTCTTGAACCCGAACTCCCTGGAGGTCATCCGGGACGCGCGCGTCGAGCCGATGCTGGCGGACGCGGCCGCCGAGTCCCGCTTCCAGTTCGAGCGGCTGGGCTACTTCTACGTCGACCCGAAGGACTCCCAGCCGGGCAAGCCCGTCTTCAACCGCACGGTGACGCTGAAGGACTCGTGGGCCAAGGAGCAGGTGAAGCCCAAGTAGTCCCCGAGGCAGCGGGCCGGAGCGCCAGCTCAGTCCTGGCGCTCCGGGAGCCCGAGCGCCTCGCGCACCTGCTCCACCGTGCGCGCCGCCCAGTGCCGCCGGTGGTTCTCGGAGGTGGTGAAGCTGCGCGTCTCCATCCGATCGAGGTAGAGCGCCCCATCCAGGTGGTCCACCTCGTGCTGGAGAATCCGGGCATACCAGCCCTGCGCCGAGATGGAGACAGGCGCCCCGTTCTCGTCGAGCGCCTCCACGCGCACCCCGCGCGCCCGGGGAACCAGGGCCGCGAAACCATTGACGCTCAGGCAGCCCTCGTGGAACTCCACCAGCGTCGGGTCCTCGATGACCAGCTCCGGGTTGATGAGGACGTGGAAGTCCACGGGCTTGCGTCCTCGACGCGCCAGCTCTTCCGGGGGAAAGCCAGCCTGGTACTCGGCTCGGTCCTCCACCACCACCAGACGAATGCCCACGCCCACCTGAGGGGCCGCGAGCCCGACGCCGGGGGCGTCACGCATCGTGTCTCGCATGAGCGCGATGAGCCCCTGCACGTGCGGACTGGCGATCTCCTCGGGCGTCAGCTCCCGCGCCCGCTGCCGCAACACCGGCTCTCCCGTCTGGACGATCTTCAGCACCATGGCGCCCCTTTCGCGCGACCAGGACGTAACAACCGCTCCGTTCGATCTCCGAGGAATGGCCGCGCAAGGCCTTGCGCCCTAATCGACCTTCGGCGCCCGTGCAATGGCGGACGTTCTCGGCGCGGGTTGTCCGCTGCGGGACGGCCTCGGTGTCCGAGGGTGATCACGCTCCGGCGCATTGAGTGGGCAGCAGGCTGACAAGCGATCCACAGGAGCGCACCTTGCGCCGCGGGAATGGTCCCTCTGTGACAGGAGCACGCATGCCGCCTCGTGGAGTGAAGAGTCCCAAGCGCCAGCGCCAGTACGAGCACATCAAGGAGTCCACCCTCGCGCGAGGCGCGAGCGAAGGGCGCGCCGAGGAGCTCGCCTCGCGCACCGTCAACAAGCAGCGGCGCAAGGCCGGAGAGACCAAGAAGGCGCCGCGCCGTGCCACCGCGGGCAAGACCTCCCGCAGGAAGACGGGGACCACCAGCTCGCGCGGCATCAGCAGCGCGCGGGGCAAGACCAGCGCCCGGGGAACCACCCGTGCGCGCGGCAAGAGCAGCTCGAGCCGCAAGAGCCCAAGCCGCAGCCGGAGCTGACACCTCCCGTACGGCGGCGCGCGAGGCTCCAGGCTTCGCGCGCGGCTCGCGGGTTCTGTACTAGAAGGCTCGGCATGCCTATCGCCGAGCTCAATGGACAGGGGATCTTTTTCGAGGACTCGGGTGGCTCCGGCCGCCCCATCATCCTGGGTCACGGCTTCCTCATGGACGGCCGCATGTTCGATGCCCAGGTGGCGGCGCTGGCCCCCGAGTTCCGCGTCATCCGCTGGGATGCGCGAGCCTTCGGCCGCACCCGCTGGGATGGAAAGCCCTTCACCCTCTGGGACTCGGCCACGGACTGCATCGCCCTGCTGGACCACCTGGGCATCGATCAAGCCGTCGTGGGAGGCATGTCCCAGGGAGGCTATTGCGCCCTACGCATCGCCCTGCGCTATCCCGATCGCCTCAAGGCCCTGGTGCTCATGAGCACCCGCGGCACCAACGACGATGAGCAGACGAAGGCCGGCTACCTGCAGTCCGCGCAGGTCTGGTCCACCGTCGGCCCCGACCCGATCGTCCAGGCCCTCTCGGGGCCCGTCCTCGGAGATCCGCGCTACTTCACGCCGTGGCTCGACCGCTGGCGGCAGCTCCCCGCCGCCAACTACATGGCCGCCGTGCGCAATCTCGTGGACCGCGACGACATCACCAGCCGACTGAAGGAGATCCGCTGCCCGGCCATCATCTTCCACGGGCTGGAGGACTCCGGCATTCCCCCCTCGGATGGGGAGTTCCTTCACAAGACCCTGCCGGGCAGTGTCCGCTTCGTCCCGGTGCCCGGCGCCACGCACGCCGCGAACCTCACCCACCCGGAAGTCGTCAACCCGCCGCTGCTCGAGTTCCTCCGCGCCTACGCGTGAAGCGACGTACGTCTTTGGTGGTATCCGCTCCCGGAGCGGGCCTGGGCATTGTGTTTTCGACACGACATGCCCATCGCCGAGCTCAATGGACAGGGGATCTATTTCGAGGGCTCGGGTGGCTCCGGCCGCCCCATCATCCTGGGCCATGACTTCCTCATGGACGGGCGCATGTTCGACCTCCAGGTGGAGGCACTGGCTCCCGAGTTCCGCGTCATCCGCTGGGACGCTCGGGCTCTCGGCCGCACGCGGTGGGACGGCAAGCCCTTCACGCTCTGGGACTCGGCCTCCGACTGCATCGCCCTGCTGGACCACCTGGGCATCGATGAGGCCGTGGTGGGGGGCATGTCCCTGGGAGGCTACTGCGCCCTGCGCGCCGCCTTGCGCTTCCCCGATCGCGTGAAGGCCCTGGTGCTCATGAGCACCCGTGGCACCAGCGACGATGACGACGCGAAGGACATCTATATGGATCTGGCGCGAATCTGGTCCGCCTACGGTCCGATCGAGCCGGTCGTCCATATCCTCGCGGACCCCTTCCTCGGGGATCCGCGCTACTACGCGCCCTGGCTCGACCGCTGGCGGCTGCTCCCTGCCTCCAACTACCTTGCCGCCACGCGCAGCCTCGTCGAGCGCGACGACATCAGCCATCGGCTCCGGGAGATCGCCTGCCCGGCCATCGTCTTCCACGGGACGGAGGACACCGGCATTCCCGCTTCGGACGGCGAGGAGCTTCACTACTCCCTACCGGGCAGCGTCGGCTTCGTGCCGGTGCCCGGTGCCAGCCACGCCGCCAACCTCACCCACCCCGAGCTCATCCACCCGCCCCTCATCGAGTTCCTCCGCAGCTTCGCGTGAGGGGCAGGGAGGCGGCGCTCAGTAGGCCACGCCGAAGCTGGCTGCCTGCGTCCGCACGCTCTTCATCACGTTGTCATCGAAGCTGTCGGACTTCTCCGCCACGTTCTTCACCCGCCACGAGTCACGCTCCGCGGCCAGCTTCGAGGCCTGCGCCTCCAGCACCCGGCGCTCCTCGGCGAGCTGCGTCACCTTGGCCACCTGGGCCTCCTTGCTCAGCCCTTTCAGCTCCGCCGGCAGTTCAGCCTCCTGCACCTTTGCCAGGCCCTCCGGCTGCGCCGCCAGGTCCATCGCTCCGCCCACCGCCATGGGCGCGCTGCTGGCCGGCATGGCGCTCCCCGGCACCTTGCCCTTGGCCTTCTTCATGTAGCTGATGCGCTCGGCCGCGACCTCGGGGGCCATCGCGCCCATCTGCTCCGCCCGCCCGCGGTTCTCCGCCTGCACAGCCGCCGAGCCCGTGTAGAGCGTCTTGCTGGCGATCTCCGCGTTCACCCGCGCCAGCTCCGCGTCGTAGGGCGTCGCCACGGCCAGCATCCCGCCCGCCTGGTCGATGGTGTCGAAGGTTCCGTCCGTCAGCTTCGCCACGAACTGCCACGCCGTGGCCGTCTCCTCATCCTCGCCACAGCGCACCGTGTTCACCACGATGTGCTTCTCCTTGGCCTGCTTCGACCAGTGCTTGAAGTCCCACTCCTGCTCGCGGATGGCGGGCGGCGCATCGCCCACCAGGAAGATGACCTTCATCGTCTCCCGGCTGGAGCTCCACGACATCTTCGACACGGCCTCGCCCAGCCCACGCCCCACGTGCTCCGGCGTGTCCCCGCCCCCGTCCGCGCTGAACTGGCGCAGGTTCGTGAACACCGTGTCCAGGTCCTCGCTCAGGTCGAAGCGCTTCGTCACGTAGTCGTCGCCCTCGTCCCGGTAGGCCACCAGTCCCACCTTCAGGCGCGGCGTCGGCTTGCCCGTGGCGATCCGAGAGGCGATGGAGAAGATCTTCTGCTTGGCCCCTTCGATGAGGCCGCTCATCGAGCCGGTGGTGTCCAGCACGAACACCACTTCGATCTCGGGCCGGGCGGCTTGCGGCGGCGAAGCCTTTTCCTGGGTCTGGGCCTGAGCCTGCTTTGGTGCGGGGGCGGTGGGCGTACGGCTGACGGCCAGGGGAACAGCGATCGCAGCAGCGGCGAGCGCGGCAGCCAGAACGGACCGAACGAGGAATTTCGGGGACATGGAAGGCTCCAGGAACGGAAAGCAGCGGTAAATGGCGCGCGTGTCCTCCTGTAACGGGCGAGCCCACCAGAAGGTCTAAGCGCTCAGGGCAGTGCAGCGCAGGTCTTCTGCTGCGACTCCATCCCGCTGAGGAACTGATTCCATTCCTGGGGGGTCATGTTGCGACGAAGGCGGGCACAGGCCTGATGAGCGAGGTCCTCCGGACGCCAGGCCATGACGGAGTAGACCAGCCTGCCGGAGTCGTCCTCGTACCCTGTCACCACGAACCGGCCATCCGGGCTGAGGAGGACACCCTCGAGCGGTGTCTCTTCTTGTCCGCGTGCCACTTCCCGACCCGAGTTCGCCTCCCAGAGGCGCCACCCCTTCTCCCGAGTCGCCGCGATCAGGTGATGCCCCTCCTCGCTGTACTGGAGCGAGGTAATCCCACTCTCCGCCATCAGGTGGACCTTCTCCTGGCCTGTCTCCACGCCCCAGACCCTGGCTTCCGGCACCCCCGTGGCGATGGCCAGGTCCCCTCCATCCGCGCTGAACGCCAGGGTCCTGATGAGGTCCTGATGGTGCCGCAGCAGGCGTTCACGTCCCAATTCTATGTTCCAGACGCGGACCACGGCATCCTGGGTGGCGGTGGCCAGGTAGCGCCCATCCCCGCTGAAGACCAGGAGCTCTGGGACCGACTCCACCCCGACCAGGCGTGCTCTTCCGCATCCGAAAGTGCCTGCCTCGGGTGTCTCCACGCAGGCCAGGAGCTTGTGATCCAGGATGGAGAGCTCCTTGCCCGACGGCAGGTCCCAGAGGCGCACCTTCAGGTCACTTCCTCCCGTGGCCAGACGCTTGCCATCCGGACTGATGGCCACGGACCACACCGTGCCGGCATGCACCACCCGCACCTGCTCACGCCCCGTGGCCGCCTCCCACACACGCACCGTGCCGTCTCGGCTCGCGCCCGCCAGCAGCGTCTCATCCGGGCTGAAAGCGAGGACACGGGTGGGGCCGTCCTGCTTCAAGTTCGCGAGCTGCTTCTCGGATGCCACATCCCACACATGCACTGACGCGTCCTGCGCGAGCGCCAGCAACTTGCCGTGCCGACCGAGGGCCTTGGCACTGGCTCCCGACATGGGCGGCAGCTGGGCCCGCTCACGCAGGGTGGTCGTCTCCCAGGCCCGGACCTGTTCATCCTCGGTCATGGTGACCAGCGTGTGACTGTCTCGGCTGAAGGCCATGTCCGAATGCCGGCCCCACGCCTGCCCACGTGCCACGGCATCACCCGCCGCACCCCAGATGCACACCGCCCCGTCACCGCTCGCCGTGGCAAGCTGGTTTCCATCCGGGCTCCATGCCACCGCGTTCACGGACTCACGGTGGTTCAGCCGCATCACCTCCTGCCCTGTCTGGAGACTCCGCACGCTGGTGGCATGCCCCCCCTGCCACGTCGTGGCGAGTTGCTGCCCATCCGGAGAGAGCGCCATGGACTCGAGTCGCTCTTCGTGGGTCATCCGCATCCGCTCATCCCCATTGACAGGCTTCCAGCGCCGAACCGTCTTGTCCTCGCTCGCCGTCAGCAGGGTCCCATCCGAAGCGAAGGCCAGGGCCTTCACGTTGGCCTCATGGCTGAACTGAGAGAGCTGCCGCCCTCCCTCCACATCCCAAACCTGCACAAGCCGGGCTCCTTTGCTCGCAAAAGCCAGGAAGCTTCCATCCTCGCTGATGGCCAGCACGTCGGGCGGAGCCAGGAACTCCTTGAGCTTCACCGCGAAGACTTGCTTCAGGGTGGCGACATCCCAGACCCGCGCGTGGCCAGTGAGCGGATCCAGATTCACCAGGAATCGCCCGTCCACACTGAACCTCACCAGGGGTCCTACGCCCGGCACCGTCAAGAGGATGGCCGCGTCGGAGCGCTGCAGGAGACTGAGCTCGCCCTTGTAGTCCACGAAAGCCAGGTACCTTCCCGTCGGCTCGAAGGAAATCGTGCGCACGGTGGGCTCCCGAAACTTGTACAGGGGGTTCTTCCCGCGATTGAACTCCCACAGAAAGGCTTCTTCCTGGCCCTGCTGTGTGCTCAGCAAGAGGCCATCCTGGCCCCAGGCGACCTCCGTCACCGGTTGGCCATGCGGCAGCGAAGTCACCATGGCGCCTGTCTCCGCGTCCCAGATCCGAGCCAGCTTGTCGACGCTCCCCGTGACCAGTTGCCGCCCATCCGGTCGCCACGCCACGGAAAGGACGGGGGAGGGGTGCTCCATGCAAACTCCCGAGCGCGGCAGTCGCTCCAGCGCCTGGCGCAGCTCCTGATGCGCCTCCACGGAGGCATGGTTCCGCAAGGCTTCCACGGCCAGCAGGGTGCGGAGTTCCAACTGCTCGGGGTGCTGCTTCCGGAGCTGCGCTGCCGCGGCCGTCAGCTTCTTGCCGAGTGCCTCGGAGATCTCCGCTGCTTCCGGGCGCCTGGGGGTTCCCTTTTTAGGCCCTCCTTCGGAGAGCGGAACGTTCCGATAGGACAGCGTAGAGGTGTCGCGAAGATCTCCTTTCTTCAGCTGTACGAAAGCAACTCGATAGTGGGCGTCCTCGCGACACATGATCTCGTAGCTTCCCTCAGGGACCGCCAGCACTGCGGGCTTACCATCCCCTGCAGTGACCTCCGCGACCAACTTGCGTTTCTGCTTGTCGATCACGAAGCAGGGCTGTTTATTCGGAGGGAACTTCAAGCGCCCACCGCGGTGATTGAGCTGGGTGAGATAGAGATTGCCCTGGCCTTTCAGGTCATCGATGCGCCAGCGAGGCTTCTGGAGGCCCGCAGGCATGTCAGTGGTATCCGCCTGGGTGCGGCCATACGCGTAATCGTATGCCTCCTCGATGCTCACCCCATTGTCTTCATTCTTGTCCGCGACCCCGCGCAGGCCACTCACGAAGTGGTGTGTAAACAAGGAACCTGAAAGCGCGCTTGCTTCCAGAGACAACTCCGCCGCCCCGGAGGAGGTGAAGATGACGGTTCCGCTCACGGAGAGGTCATCTTCGACTTTGACGTCGAAGGGAACAGTGGTGGATGTGGCCCCCTTGAAGTTGAGGATCGCGCCGCTGTTGCAAGCATCCAGGATACCCACCTTCACGGTGGCGGGCATTGCACGCAGAAGGCCGTGCAACTCCTCCAGGGAAAACGGCGGCTCGCCCTCGAGATGCAAGTGCTTCGCGTCGGCATGTCCTGAGTAGTAGAAGAGGAAGTAAGACTTCTCCTTGGCCGCGCCGGCCAATTTCTTCTTCATCGCCTCGAGCTCACTCCGAAGCTTCTGCACGCTGGGCTCTTTCAGGGTGACGATGTTCTGGGAGGGAATGCCCCCAAGTTCCTTGAGCACGCCCTCGAACTGACTCACGTCGTTATCGGCATACTGGAGCTTGCTGTCCTGCGCCCAGCCCTTGTTGGCCCCCACCAGCAAGGCCATACGCTTCTCCGCGAGTGCGGGCAGCGGGGTGAGGAGGAAGGCAAGCAGAAGAACGAGAGGGTAACGACCGCGTGTCATGCAGAGTCCTCTGGCGGTAGCTCGCACGCTGAGGCTCCTCAGACCGCGCCAATACCACTTTCTAGGGATGGACATACCTTGGCACTACCTATAACATTGGATGGCATGCGCAACCCAGTACGTCGTGTCTCCGCCGCTCTCTTGGGCTGCCTCTTCCTTTTCCCGACGCTGGGGCAGGCGAGCAGTGCAGAGGAGTTCGAGCGAGTCCTTCAGGACGTCCAGGAACTGACAGAAGGTGCGAAGTACGACCAGGCCTTGGAGCGGCTGAAACAAGCCAGCACGCTCGCGGCGGATGAGGCGCAGGACGCCGCCACGGTCCTTTATGAAGGCCTGCTCCTGGCAAGCTTGGGAGCACAGCAGTTCGAGCACGCCGAGACTGCCTTCGACGTCGTGCTGCGGCGGGACCCCAAGGCCAAGCTGCCGCTCAAGGCCTCTTTCGAAGTGGAGCGAGCCTTCGAAAAGACCCGGGCACAGGTCATGAAGGAGAAGACCTATCTCACGCCCCCTGTGTGGAATATGGGTTCCCAGGATTCCACGGCCCCGGCTTCAACAGACGCCGCGACGGTTCCATCCATTGAGCCACAGGACCTCGATCGCACCCTGCGTGAAATTCGTGAAAGCCTTACATGGAAGGAGTACGAGTTGGCGCGGGAGCGACTCCAGAAGGCCCATCAGCTCGTGCGCCAGGAGGAGCAGCACACCGCCGTCATGCTCTACGAGGGGCTCATCCTCGCGAGTCTCGGAAGACACCATCAAGCCCAAGCCCTGGGTGCCCTTCGTACCGCGCTGCAGCAGGAGCCCGGCGCGAAGTTACCCGTGAAGGTACCCTTTCAGGTCGAGCAAGCTTTTGAGGAGCTGAGGACACACCTTTTCGCCCCGGAGAGCGCTCCCGATCTCCTGGACAACCCGTTCATCAAGGAGCACGTCGCCTCCGACGAAAAATGAGCCCCGGCCCCGCACGGCAATGATCCTACGGGTCTCTTCGTACATAGGATGAATGCACGTCTTAACTCCATGTGCGGGGGCAGCAGAATGAGGTCCGGGATTTCTCTTGAGTCCACCGTTCGAGCATCGGTGGTTGCGTTCGCATTACTGCTCACGGGTTGTGCGACTTCGAGCAGCGCCTCGAAGCCCACCCGGCTGGAGTTGCAGTCCTGCCGAGTGCCCGAAGTCGAGGAGGCACTGCGCTGCGGGACCTTCCATGTCCCCGAGAATCGGCAGACGGGCCAGGGCCGGACGCTGCCGCTGCGCGTCATCGTCATTCCAGCCCGCGCTGAACGCCCAGGGGAGCCTGTCTTCTTCCTCTCGGGAGGCCCTGGCCAGGCCGCGACCGAGAGCGCTCAGTGGATGGTCAAGTCCTGGGAGCGGGAGAACCATGACGTCGTCCTGGTCGATATGCGCGGCACCGGCGAAGGCCACCGCCTGGACTGCCGGCTTGGCGGCTCCGATGACGATCCGCAGGCTTACCTCGATCCGATCTTCTTCGAGGGCACCCTCTTCCGCTCCTGCCGGGAGGAGCTCGAGAAGCAGGCCGACCTCACCCAGTACACGACGCCGATCGCGATGCAGGACCTCGACGCGCTTCGCCAGGCGCTGGGTTACGACAAGATCCATCTCGAGGGCGGCTCCTATGGAACCCGCGCCGGGCTCACCTACCTACATATGTACGGGCAGCATGTGCGCAGCGCGCTGCTGACCGGCCTCGTTCCTGTCTCCAACCGCAGCCCGCTCTTCCACGCAGCCGCCGCCCAGCGGGCATTCGAGCAGTTGCTAAAGGAGTGCGCGGCGGAAGCGCCTTGCCATGCGGCCTATCCGAACCCTCGGGAAGACCTGGCGGCCATCCTCCAGAGCCTCCGTGAGAAGCCGGCGCGCGTCCGCGTTCCCCACCCCGTCACCCAGGCTCCAACCGAGCTGCTGCTGTCCGAGCCGGGGTTCACGGACGGGCTTCGCGTCATGCTCTATTCGGCCGAGGCGGGGCGGCGCGTTCCGCTGCTCCTGCAGCGTGCCCGAGCCGGTGAGTTCACCCCGTTCGCCGAAGCCGCTCTTCAGAGCAGCCGTGGCGTCAAGACGTCCCTGCGACTCGGATTGTTACTGTCCGTCACCTGCAGTGAAGACGTCACCCGCATCCGTCCCGAGGAGATCGATCGCGAGACCGCCGGGAGCTTCATCGGCTCCCACCGCGTTCGCGGGCAGATGGCGGCCTGCGCCGAGTGGCCCAAGGCCCAGGTGCCCGAGGACTATTTCCGCCCGTTCTCCTCCGAGGTCCCGGTGCTGCTGATCTCCGGCAATCTCGACCCCGTGACGCCGCCGCACTGGGCCGAGGAAGCCAGGCGCTCCCTCCCCAACAGCATCCATGTGGTGACGCCCGGCGCGCACACGGCGAGCAACGACTGCATCGAATCGCTCGGGCGTAAGCTGTTCCGGACGAGCACGATTCGAGGGCTGGATACCCGTTGCGTGGAGGCGATCCGCAACCCGGCTTTCACCCTGCCCACGGATTCCGCGGCCAAGAGTGCCCCCTGACTCCACGGGTCAGCGCGGTGCGTCCGCAC
Source organism: Hyalangium ruber (assembly GCF_034259325.1). NCBI lineage: Bacteria > Pseudomonadati > Myxococcota > Myxococcia > Myxococcales > Archangiaceae > Hyalangium > Hyalangium rubrum. The sequence goes on from NZ_JAXIVS010000016.1 coordinate 125,606, forward strand.
GCAGCGCGGCCAGCAGGCCCTGCACCATGCGACGCACCGCGTAGCCCTCGAAGTCCTCCACCGGGTCCACCGAGCTGGGGAACACGTCCAGCGTGCTCTCCAGGTAGTCCACCGCCGCCTTCAGGCCGCTCGGACGGGCAGAGCCCTCGCCTCCTTGGAGCTGTTCCTCGAGGAGGAACGCCCGGGAGACGAGGTTCTGCCAGCGATCGTCCCGCTTCTGCTCATCCATTCCACACGCTCCGCTCCAGGACTTGCCTGGAACGAATCATGCCAGATCGAACAGCAGCGCTTCGATGGGCTCGTCCGCAGTGAGCACCAGCGCACCCTCGTCGGACACCGCCGCCCCGTCACCCGCCTTGAGCGCGATGCCGTTGAGCGTGCCCGAGCCGCGCGCCAGCTGCACCCACGCGTGCCGGCCCGGCTTCAGCGTGTACTCGGCCTTCTCGCCCTTGCCCAGCAGCGTGCTGTGCAGCAGCACGTCCTGATGCACCGTCACCGAGCCGTCCCGCCCGTCCGGCGAGGCCACCACCCGGAAGCGCCCCTCGCGCTCCTTCACGTCAAAGGCCTTCTGCTCGTAGCCCGGCTTCAGGCCCTGGCGGTCCGGGATGATCCAGATCTGCAGCATGTGCAGCTGCTCGTCGAAGCGGTTCATCTCGCTGTGCAGCACGCCCGTGCCCGCGCTCATGCGCTGCACCTCTCCCGGGCGGATGACCGAGCTGGTGCCCATGCTGTCCTTGTGCTCCACCTGCCCGCCCAGCAGGTAGGTGATGATCTCCATGTCCCGGTGCGGGTGCGTGCCGAACCCGCGGCGCGGCGCCACGTAGTCCTCGTTGATGACGCGCAGGCTGCGGAAACCCATGTGCTCCAGGTCGTAGTAGTCCGCGAACGAGAACGAGTGGTACGTGTCGAGCCAGCCGTGGTTGGCGTGGCCTCTCTCCTGCGACGGTCGAACGGTGATCATGGGGTGCTCCTTTCTGTAGCTTTCTTCAGATGCCCCAGTCGGGGCGGATGATGCGGGCCGCGTGAGCAATGTCCCCGCCACGAGGCCCGTCGCGCCGGTCAGCAGCCCTCCAGACACCTGCCGCCGGCTCAGCAGGCTTCCAGACCTCTCCTTCCCTCCACCGCGCTTCATGCCGCCTGCTGCTGCGAGGCCGCCAACACCGCCTGCACGTCCAGCGAGATGTCCACGCGCTCACCCACCAGCACGCCACCCGTCTCCACCGCCTTGTTCCACGTGAGCCCGAAGTCCTTGCGCTCGATGCTCGTGCTCGCGCTGAACGCCACCCGCTCGGCGCCGAACGGATCCTTCACCTTGCCCAGGAACTCCGTGTCCAGCGTCACCTCGCGCGTCACGCCGTGGATCGTCAGGTCCCCCACCACGCGGTAGCGCTCCTGCCCCGCCTTCTCCACCCGCCGGCTGCGGAAGCTCAGCTTCGGGAAGTTCGCCACGTCGAAGAAGTCCGCCGAGCGCAGGTGGTTGTCACGCGCCTCCACGCCCGTGTGGATGCTCGCCGCGTCCATCTCCACCTCCACGCTGCCCGTGGTGAGGTCCTCGCCGTTGAGCTTCAGCTCTCCCGAGAACTGCCCGAAGCGGCCGTGAACCTTGGCCACCACCATGTGGCGCACCGTGAAGTTGATGGAAGAGTGGGTCGTGTCGATCTGCCAGGTCTGAGGGGCCATGAAGTCTCTCCTGTGGTTGCGGTTGATGTCCCCTCCTAGAGCAAGTCCCTTGCCATCGACCAAATACCTGAAATTACTCGACCAGACCTGGGAGCACGTCACCTCTCCGTATCAAAATGAGAATCATCGACTCCCAATGAGAGACTCTTGCCCCCTCTCCAGGCGAGGGACTCCCGGGAGCGGCAGGCGGCGCCCGATCCTTCTGCCCTATCGTGTCGAAGCTGCCCCCAGGAGACGACCTCTGGGGGTCCAACCCCCACGGAGACCCTGTTCCATGAGCACCCCTTCGACTGCCTCGCTCTATGAGCGCCTGGGCGGCGTCTATGCCATCGCCGCCGTCGTGGACGCGTTCATCGACCGCATCATGGTCAACCCGAAGCTGAACGCGAACCCGCTCGTGGACGAGGCCCACCACCGCGTGCCCAAGGCCGGCTTCAAGTACCTGGTCACCGAGATGGTGTGCATGGCCACCGGCGGCCCCCAGCGCTACACGGGCAAGTCCATGGCCGACTCGCACCGTCACCTGAAGATCACCCCCGCCGAGTGGGACGTGTTCGCCCAGGACTTCAAGGCCGTGCTGGACCAGTTCAAGGTCCCCGAGCGCGAGCAGCAGGAGTTGTTCGAGCTCGTCGGCACCACGCGCGGAGACATCGTCATGGAAGAGGCTCCGTCGGCGCGCAAGGCGGGCTGAGCCGGGGTAGAGTGCTGGCCGCCATGAGCACCAACCCCACTCGCCGACAGGCCGCGCTGGAGGCCCTCGCCCTCGACGACGAGGCCCTGCTGAAGGCGTGCGAGGTGGAGTACTTCATCGCCTCGGGCCCCGGCGGCCAGCACCGCAACAAGACCGAGAGCGGCGTGCGCCTCAACCACCCGCCCACCGAGCTGTCCGTCTCCGCCACCGAGCGCCGCAGCCAGATCCAGAACAAGGGCGTGGCGCTCGAGCGGCTGCGCGAGGGGCTCAAGGCCCTCACCTTCGTGCCCAAGGTGCGCCGGGCCACCAAGCCCTCCAAGGGCTCGCAGCGGCGCCGCCTGGACACCAAGAAGCGCGAGGGCGCCAAGAAGGCCCTCCGGGGCAAGAAGGACCTCTGGTGAGCACCGCCCCCACGCCCACCCTCGAGGACGCCATCGCCCTCGCCGTGGAGGCCCACCGGGGCCAGCGGGACAAGGTGGGGCAGACCTACATCCTCCACCCCCTGCGGGTGATGATGCGCCTGGAGACGGAGGCCGAGCGGATGGCGGCCATCCTCCATGACGTGGTGGAGGACACGCCATACACGCTGGAGCGCCTGCGTGCCCTGGGCTACCCCGAGGAGGTGCTGAGCGCTCTGGAGTGCCTCACCAAGCGGGAGGGGGAGACCTACGAGGCCTTCATCGAGCGAATACGCCCCCATTCGCTGGCCCGGCGGGTGAAGCTGGCGGACCTGGAAGACAACATGGACGTGCGGCGGCTGCTGGTGGTGGGGCCCAAGGAGGCCGAGCGCCTGGCCCGCTACCGAGCCGCCTGGGCCCGCCTGAAGGCGCCCTGAGCGTCGGGCAGCCCCTCTTCCGGACCCAAGCCGCAACACCGCTCTTGTCCTTCGGCCCGCGCGCGACTAACTCGCTGGTCCGACTTGGAGCTTGGAGCAAGGGAGAGCGCCATGCAGGTCCTCAGTGTGAAGAAGGCCCTCGCGGGTTCGGTGCCCGCGGGCACGAAGGTGGAGGTACGCGGCTGGGTCCGCACGCGCCGTGACTCGAAGGCCGGCATCAGCTTCGTCAACGTCAGCGATGGCTCGGTGTTCGACCCCATCCAGGTCGTCGCCCCCAACACGCTGCCCAACTACGAGAAGGAGATCCTCCACCTCACCGCGGGCGCCTCCGTCGTGTGCCGGGGCACCCTCGTGCAGTCCCAGGGCAAGGGCCAGGCCTTCGAGGTCCAGGCCGACGAGGTGCAGGTGCTCGGGCTGGTGGATGACCCGGACACGTACCCCATCCAGCCCAAGCAGCACACGCTGGAGTTCCTGCGCGACGTGGCCCACCTGCGCGTGCGCACCAACACCTTCGGGGCCATCACCCGCGTGCGCCACTCGGCCATGCAGGCCATCCACCGCTTCTTCCACGAGGAGGGCTTCTTCTGGGTCAACACGCCCATCATCACCGCCAGTGACGCCGAGGGCGCCGGGCAGATGTTCCGCGTGTCCACCCTGGATGCCGTCAACCCGCCCCGCACGCCCGAGGGGAAGATCGACTGGCACAAGGACTTCTTCGGCAAGGAGGCCTACCTCACCGTCTCCGGCCAGCTGAACGTCGAGGCGTACTGCCTGGCCATGTCCAAGGTGTACACCTTCGGCCCCACCTTCCGCGCCGAGAACTCGAACACCACGCGCCACCTGGCCGAGTTCTGGATGATCGAGCCGGAGATCGCCTTCGCCAACCTCAACGACGACGCGGACCTGGCCGAGCGCTTCCTCAAGTACATCTTCAAGGCAGTGCTCAATGAGTGCGGGCCCGACCTGAAGTTCTTCGAGGAGCGCGTGCAGAAGGGCGTCACCGAGCGCCTGGAGAAGTTCATCAACTCCAGCTTCGAGCGCATCGACTACACCGCCGCCGTCGACATCCTGAAGAAGGCCACGCGGAAGTGGGACTACGCGCCCGAGTGGGGGAATGATCTCCAGACCGAGCACGAGCGCTACCTCACCGAGGAGCACGTCGGCCGGCCCGTGGTGGTGATGAACTACCCGGAGAAGATCAAATCCTTCTACATGCGCCTCAACGAGGACGGGAAGACCGTGGCGGCGATGGACGTGCTCGCTCCGGGCATCGGTGAAATCATCGGCGGCAGCCAGCGCGAGGAGCGCCTGGACGTGCTCGACAAGCGCATCGCCCAGTTCGGCCTCAAGCCCGACCACTATCAGTGGTACCGGGACCTGCGCCGCTACGGCACGGTGCCGCACGCCGGCTTCGGCCTCGGGTTCGAGCGCCTCATCGTCTACATCTGCGGCCTGCAGAACATCCGCGATGCCATCCCCTACCCGCGCGTGCCGGGCTCGGCGCAGTTCTAATCCACGCGCGGTTCCGAGAAGTGAAACGGCCCGGTGCTCCGCTGAGGGAACACCGGGCCGCGTCGTATCTGGAGTCCTGAGCGCTACGCCTTCGCGAGCTGGCGCAGCACGAACTGCAGGATGCCGCCGTGGCGGTAGTAGTCGAGCTCGTTCGGCGTGTCGATGCGGCACAGCGCCTTGAACTCCTTGGTGCCGTTCTCGCCCTCGGCCTTCACCGTCAGCGTCTTCTGCGGCGCCAGGTTCTCCGCGATGCCAGTGATGGAGAACTTCTCGTGGCCGGTCAGCCCCAGCGACTGCGCGTCCTGGCCCGCCTCGAACTGCAGCGGCAGCACGCCCATGCCCACCAGGTTCGAGCGGTGGATGCGCTCGAAGCTCTTGGCAATCACCGCCTTCACGCCCAGCAGCTGCGTGCCCTTGGCCGCCCAGTCACGGCTCGAGCCCGTGCCGTACTCGGCGCCCGCCAGCACCACCAGCGGCGTGCCCTCCTGCTGGTACTTCATCGACGCGTCGTAGATCGTCGTCCGCTCGCGGGTGGGGATGTGCACCGTCACGCCACCCTCCACCCCCGGAACCAGCAGGTTCTTCAGGCGGATGTTGGCGAAGGTGCCGCGCACCATCACCTCGTGGTTGCCGCGCCGCGCGCCGTACGAGTTGAAGTCCTTGGGCTCCACGCCCTCGGCCATCAGGTACTTCGCCGCCGGGCTGTTCTTGGCGATGTTACCCGCCGGCGAGATGTGGTCCGTCGTCACCGAGTCGCCCAGCAGCGCCAGCACGTGCGCCCCGCTGATGTCCTTGGGCGCCGAGGGCTCCTTCGGCAGGTTCTCGAAGAAGGGCGGCTTGCGCACATACGTGGACTTCGCATCCCACTGGAACGTGTTGCCCTTGCTCACCTGCAGCTTCTGCCAGAGCGTGTCGCCCTCCATCGCGTGGGCGTACTGCTGGCGGAACTGCTCCGGCTTCACCGCCGTGCGGATGACCTCGCGGATCTCCTCGTTCGTCGGCCAGATGTCCTTGAGGTACACCGGCTTGCCGTTGCGGTCGTGGCCCACGGGGTCGGTGTCCAGGTTGCGGTTCACGTCGCCAGCCAGCGCGTACGCCACCACCAGCGGCGGCGAGGCCAGGTAGTTCATGCGCACGTGCGGGTTGATGCGGCCCTCGAAGTTGCGGTTGCCCGACAGCACCGCCGCCACCACCAGGTCGCCCTCCGTCACCGCGTTGGCCACCGGGTCCGGCAGCGGGCCCGAGTTGCCGATGCACGTGGTGCAGCCGTAGCCCACCACGTGGAAGCCCACGCCCTCCAGGTACGGCAGGAGCCCCGACTCCTTGAGGTACTCCGTCACCACGCGGCTGCCCGGCGCCAGGCTCGTCTTCACCCACGGCTTGGAGTTCAGCCCGCGCTCCACCGCCTTCTTCGCCAGCAGGCCCGCGCCCACCAGCACCGCCGGGTTCGAGGTGTTGGTGCAGGAGGTGATGGCGGCGATGACCACCGCGCCGTGGCCCACCTTGTAGCTCTCGCTGCCCTGGCTCACCGTCACCGTCTGCTGCAGCCGCTCGGGAGGCACCGCCGCCGCCGGGGCCTTGGCCTTGCCGCCGCCCTCGTCGTCCTCGCCCTTGCTCTTGCCCGCCGCCAGCATCTCCACCAGCGACTTCTCGTACCCGCCCTTCATGTCCTTGAGGGGCACGCGGTCCTGCGGCCGCTTCGGGCCGGCGAGGCTCGGCACCACCGTGCCCAGGTCCAGCTCCAGCGTGTCGCTGAACACCGGCTCCGGCGCGCCCGCCGTGAGGAACAGGCCCTGCTCCTTGCAGTACGCCTCGGTCAGCGCCACCACGTCGTCGGGGCGGCCCGTGAAGCGCAGGTACGCCAGCGACTCCTCATCCACCGGGAAGAAGCCGATGGTGGCGCCGTACTCCGGCGCCATGTTCGCGATGGTCGCGCGGTCCGGCAGCGTGAGGCTCTTGAGCCCGCTGCCGTAGAACTCCACGAACTTGCCCACCACGCCCTTCTTGCGAAGCATCTGCGTCACGGTGAGCACCAGGTCCGTCGCCGTGGCGCCCGCTGGCAGGTTGCCGGTGAGCTTGAAGCCCACCACCTGCGGAATGAGCATGGTAATCGGCTGGCCCAGCAGCGCCGCCTCGGCCTCGATGCCGCCCACGCCCCAGCCCACCACGCCGATGCCGTTGATCATCGTCGTGTGGCTGTCGGTGCCCACCAGCGTGTCCGGGAAGGCCACGTTGCCCTGGCGGAACGTCACCTGGCCCAGGTACTCCAGGTTCACCTGGTGGCAGATGCCGATGTCCGGCGGCACCACCCGGAAGTTCTTGAACGCGTTGGAGCCCCAGCGCAGGAACGCGTAGCGCTCCTGGTTGCGGGAGAACTCCAGCTCCGCGTTCTCCTGCATCGCCGCCGTGGTGGCGAAGCTGTCGATCTGCACCGAGTGGTCGATGACCAGGTCGGCGGGGTTGCGCGGGTTGATCTTCGAGGCGTCGCCACCCATCGAGGCCAGCGCCTCGCGCATCGCCGCCATGTCCACCACCGCCGGCACGCCCGTGAAGTCCTGCAGCAGCACGCGCGCCGGGTGGAAGGAGATCTCCGTCTCCGGGGCCGCCTTCGGATCCCACGCCAGCATCTTCTCGATGTGCTCGCGCTTCACCACGCGCCCATCCTCATGGCGCAGCAGGTTCTCCAGCAGCACCTTGAGCGAGATGGGCAGGCGGTTCACCGCCGGGTTCGCCTTGGCCAGCTTGCCCAGGCTGAAGATGTCGTACGTCGCCGAGCCCACCTTGAGCTGGCTCTTCGTGCCGAAACTGTCCGTCATGTGCGTTCGCCGTCCTTCCGTATCCGCGGGGTCTTCTAGGCCCGCACCGGACGGCATGCAAACGCTTCTTCAGAGGATCTTTCGGAAGAAATACACCACCCGCTCCAGGAGTTTCTGCCACAGCGGACGGCGCCGGAATTCCGTGAGGTTTACCTCGCGGCAGCTCCCGCAGTCGTTGCGGAACGACTCCTCCACCGAGCGGCCCAGCCGCGGGTCGGCGAAGACCGCGTTCACCTCGTGGTTGAAGGCCAGGCTCAACCGTTCCAGGTTGAACGAGCCAATCGTCCCCCAGACCCCGTCCACCACCGCCGTCTTCGCGTGCAGCACCCCGCGCTGCCACTCGAAGATGCGCACCCCGGCCTCCAGCAGCCGCTCGTAGAAGGCCCGCGTGGCGTGCTCCAGGAACGGGTGGTCGCTGCGCCCGTTGAGCAGCAGGTGTACCTCCACCCCGCGCTGGGCCGCCTCTCTCAGCACCGCCACCATGCGCCGGTCGGGCACGAAGTAGGCCGCGGCGATGAGCACGCTGCGGCGTGCCCGGGCGATGGCGTGCAGATACGCCCGGTGAATGCTGCGCCGGCTGGAGAGCACCGACAGGCACACCCCACCCCTGGGCGGCCCCGGGCGCCGCAGCCGCAGCCGCAGCCGCCGCTGAAGCCTCAGCCGCATCCGATCGACGCCCTGCTGGAAGGCCATGCGCCAGGTGGCCAGGAAGCGCCGCTCCAGCTCATGCACCGCCGGGCCCTCAATCCTCAGCACGTCGTCGCGCCAGCCCCCGCCCTGCCCCACCGGCGCCCAGTGCGCGGAGATGTTCACCCCGCCCACGAAGGCCACCTCCCCGTCCACCACGAGGATCTTCCGGTGATCGCGCTGCAACAGGTGGCGCAGCCCCCGGTTCAGGCTGAAGGGCTTGAAGGGGCGGATGTCCACCCCGCGCTGGCGCAGCGCCTCGAAGAAGCCGCGGCGGCTCGTCCACGAACCGACCGCGTCATAGAGCACCTTCACATGCACGCCCCGCTCGGCCGCCTCGGCCAGCGCCTGGCCGAACAGCTCACCCACCGAGTCGGTGATGAACATGTACGTCTCGAGCCGCACGTAGCGCCGCGCGCCCCGGATGGCCTCCAGCATCGCCGGGTACGCCTCGACGCCGTCCCTCAGCAGCCGGCACGCGTTGCCCTGCAGCACGCTGTGGCTGCGCGGCAGGTAGTAGCGCGCCAGCAGCCGATTGGGGACGCTCGGACTCCAGACGACCCCATGATCTGGAACGGGACCGCTGCTCGGCTCGGCTCGCTCCTCCGCCGGCGCCGGTCGGTCCTCGATCCGTGCCAACCCCACCCGCTCGCTCCCCACCCCCTGCTCGTACATGGCAAGGAGAGGTTGCGGATGATCTCTCCGCCCGGCAACCCACGCTCCCCCAAAGGGGTGGTCAGGTGTGTCCGTTGGGAGACGACGTGGCTACATGCCCCATTCGTAGCGCTTCGCTTCCGCGAGCGAGGCGCACGGCTGGTCGAACTCGGGGAAGTACTCCCGGATGTAGTCGAGGGTGTGCTTGGCGCCGTTGAAGTTGCGCTGGTTGTAATAGCCCTCGGACTCGAGCAGGAGCTTGGAGCACGTCTTGTCGAGCTCCTGCTGCGCATCCTTCATCCGGTCGCGGGCCTCGAAGTAAAGGTCCGGCTTGGGCTCGGGGTGGGCCTCGAGCATCAGCCACGCCTCGCGGAAGGACTTCCAGGCCAGGTAGCGGTTGCGCGCGCCAACGTCCGCCCGCTCGAAGTTCTGCTTGCCGCGCATGTACGCCGTGCGCGCCTCGGAGATGAGCTGGTCCGGGGGCAGGTCCGGCAGCAGCGCCTTCTCGACCCACACGTTCCACAGGCGCCACTGGTCCTCGCCCGGAGGGTTCTTCGTGTTGTCGAAGGTGATGCGGTTGACCTCGCCCTTCTTGAGGATGTTGGGCGGAATCATCAGCTCCAGCGCGCGGTCGCGGCTGGCCAGCGTGTCCGGAGGCACCTGCCCCACGTCCACGCCGTTCACCGTAATCACCACCTCACCCTGGGAGACGCTCTGCGACTGGTAGTGGAGGATGACCACGGCGCGCGTGGCGGCCGTGTACTCCCAGGTGAAGGTCTTCAGGTCCGGCGTGTCCCAGGTGACTCCCGGCCCGTAGCCGAACGAGTCCGGGATGGGCTGCAGGCCCAGCATCTCCGGCTCCGGCCCCGAGGCGCCCACCTTCCGCTCGGGGTTGAGCGCCACGTAGTACACCAGGCCGACGAGCCCCAGCCCCAGCGCGATGAAGCCGCCGATGATGCCGCGGCGAACGTTGGTGCTCGCCTCGATCCAGAAGATCTTGATGCGGGCGACGAGGCCACCCGACTCGCGCTTGATGCGGGCACGCTCGGCGGCGGACAGGCCCGCCGCGGCCGCGGCTCCTCGCGCGGGCGCGGCTCGCTCCACCGCGGCGCTGGGAGGCGGGCGACGGGGAGCCGGAGGCGCGGACGGGCCCGCGCGCTCGATGGCGGCCCGGGGAGAGGCACCCGTGGCGGCACGCGCGGGGCGGACGGCGGGCATGCCCGCGGCGCGGGTGGCCGAGCGCTGCAGCTCACCCAGCTTCTCCGGCTCGGCATCGGCCCCTTCCGGCTTGAGCGCCTCGCCCTTGTTCTTCTGGCGCTTCTTCACCTGGTCCAGCGGGACGATACGCGTGCTGTTCTCTTCGGCCGGAGGCGCCGCGATGGCCGCGTCGGTGTTGGGCTCCTCGGCCATCTCGCTGGCCATCGCCATGAAGGCGAACACCACCGGACCCAGGGTGATCTGGTCCCCATCGTTGAGGGGCTGCGTCTTCACGGGAGTGCCGTTCACCTTGGTCCCGTTGGCGCTGCCCATGTCCTCGATGATGTAGCCGTCGCCCTCGCTGAAGATGCGGCAGTGCTTTCGCGAGACGCCCGCGTCGTACAGCACCACGTCACACTCCGGGGTACGACCGATGAGCACCGAGTCCTGATCGAACTCGAACTCCTTACCGGCGTCCTTACCCTCGGCGATCTTCAGCTGGAAGGCCATGGAATCCCTAGAATCCTAACGAGGCATGGGCCGCTCGGGCAACGGCTGCCCGCGCGGAAGCAGGTTCCACCACTTCCGCCTCGCCGCCAAATGAAAGCACCCACTGTGTGAGCCAGCGCTCGCTGTCCCCTGCCACCCGCACCTCGACGCCTCCGTCGGCCAGCGGCCGGGCGTCCGCCCCGAAGCGCTCGGTGACGTAGGGCGCCACCAGCTTGGAGAAGCGCACCCGGACGCCCGAGTCGGCCCGGGCGGGGTTGGGCACGGCGGCGCGCGCGTCCGCCGGGGGCTGGAAGGTGGTGTCCGTGAGGCCCAGGTTCTCCATGCGGTCGAGCCGGAACAGGCGCGCATCCGCGCGGGTGTGGCAGTAGCCCTGCAGGTACCACTGCCCCCGGTGGCTGAGCAGCTCATACGGCCGCACGCGGCGCGGCTCCGAGGGCCGGCCCGGGCTGGCGTAGTCGAACGTCACCTCGCGCCGCTCGAGGATGGCACGGGTGAGCGGCCCCAGGGACTGGGGGGCCTCCGAGGAGGCGTCGATCTTCCGGTGCATCTCCCGGTAGCGCTCGCGGGCGCCGGCCGGGAGGATGCGCTCGAGCTTCTGCAGCGCGCTCTGGAGCGCGTCGCCCGCGGCGGGACGCAACAGCTCCGCGGCGGCGGCCAGGGCGGCGGCCTCACCGGCCGTGAGCCGGGGCGGCCGGGACAGGCGCTGGTCGAGGTCCACGTAGACGCGATCGTTCTCCACGTAGATGTCGACGTAGTCGTCCGGGTTGAAGGGCGGCCGGCCCACGCAGGTGAGCAGGTCCAGCTCCTCCAGCAGGTCCTCGCGCTTCACGTTGAGGGCCGTGGCCAGCTCGTCCACCGTGAGGCCGGGGTGCTTGGAGACGTAGGGCACGAGGAACAGCAGGCGGCGGAGCCGCTCGTGGACGGTGCTCATGCGCTCACCTTCTTCTCGTCAGTGGGGCTGTGGCGCTCGTGGATGCGCGTGGCCATCTCGCGCACGCGGGTGACGGCGGCCTCGGGGGACTCCACGCGGCAGTCCGGACCCAGCGCCAGACAGAAGCGCAGCAGCCCGTCCAGGAACGTCACGTTCAGCTTCGCGCGCACGCCCTGCTCCGTGGGCTCCACGGTGGCGCCGGGGAACAGGCTCGCGGCGCGCTTGGAGGCCTCGCCCCGCAGCAGCAGCGTCACCTCCATGGGCTCATGGAAGCGGTGCTGCCACGGGTAGTAGGCCACGTACGCGTCCAGCGAGAAGTCGGCGGGCACCTCGAAGTCCGGCGTGCGCGGCTTGGAGGGGTTCACCTTCATCTCGCGGATGCGCTGGATGTGGAAGGTGCGCAGGCCCTGGCGAAGGTGGCAGTAGCCCACCAGCGTCCAGACACCGCGCCGCAGCGCCAGCCCGTACGGGTCCACCCGTCGGTCGGTGACGCCCGCGTTCTTGGGCGAGGCGTAGGCGATCTGCACGTACTTGTGCGCGGCGCAGGCCTCCCAGAGCTGCTCCAGGCGGGCGGAGAGCTCGGGGTTGCTCTGCGCCGAGCCCAGCTCCATGCGCACGCGCGGCGTGGGCAGCGCGTCGCCGGCGAAGAAGCCAATCTTACGCAGGGCGTGCGCCAGGTCGTCGCTGCCTGGAAAGGCCCCGGAGGCGAGCGAGGCGCTGCCGGCGGCGTAGAGCACCGCCAGCTCCTCCTTGGAGAGGTCCACCTCGGGCAGGTAGTAGGCGCTGCGGTCGACGATGTAGCCGTCCTTCCGGTCATCGTCGCCTTGGATATAGGTGAGCGGCAGGCCCAGCTCGAGCAACTCCGCCTTGTCGCGCTCGAACTTGCGCTCGGCCGCGTCGTCGGAGATGCCGCCATAATCGGCGGGGAATTGCTCGCGCAGTTCGGCCCAGGAGATGGGCTCGCGTGCGTCGAGCAGCAGGGCAACGAGGTCGAGGAGGCGTTCCGTACGGTCCATGTCGGGAGGCCGGCGACGATGGCGAATCCGGGTACGCATGGTCAAGGCGGGCATGAGCAGGAAAAACAGACAGCGAGGAGAGCGACGCCTGGATCGGTACCCACTACCCACTGAACAAGCAAGCAGGTAAAGCGGTGTGGGGTGCAACCTACACGTGGGAAACACTCCAACCCGCGTGGGGGACTCGCACTCCGCTCACTTCTGGGTTATTCCTTGAGTGAAGCAGTCGGACACGCCCCGATGGGTGGGGTGGCTGGTGCATGACCGGGCCGGCGTGGCGCGAAGGTTGCTTCGGCGAGGACTCACCGTGAACCGCTCCTCCCTTCTCAGAAGTGTGCTCGTCGGGCTGGCGCTGGTAGGTCTCACCAGCTCCTTGGTGCCGGCGACTGCCCAGGCCGAGCCGCTCTACTTCGCGCTGGAGGTACGGCGCGAGGGGCGGCTGGTGGCCCAACCCAAGCTCCTGGGAGAAACGGGGCGGACCCTCCGCGCCGAGCGCCGCAAACCCGGCGCCCCCCAGTCCGACTACCGGCTCGTGCTCACCCCCATCCTCGAGGGGAACACCTACCACCTCTCGCTGGAGCTCACGCTGCCGGAGCTTCGCGGGCACTCGGAGCTGGCGCTCCTGCACGGCCAGCAGCGCAAGCTGCAGCTGGGCAAGACTCCGGGTGAGCTGGAGGTCTCCCTGCTCCTCATGAAGGTGGACTCGCCGGAGTTCCGCGCGCTGATGGATCTGGCCACGGACAGCACCGGCCAGGGCAGCAACCGCCCCATCTGATCCGTCCCACCTTTGGAACGCCCGATCCCACGACTGGGAATCGGGCAGGCTGTCAGCCTGTCACGCCGGGCGCCTGGAGCACCGCCAGATCGTCACGGTGTACGGCCTCGTCGAGGTAGCGGTAGCCGAGGATGATTTCGATCTCGACGCTCTTGTGGCCGGCGATGCGGCGCAGCTCGCTGTCCTCGTAGGCGCTGAGCCCCCGGGCGAACACCGCGCCCTGCTCATCCACCAGGTCCACCGGATCCCCCCGGCCGAAGTCCCCCTCCACCTGCTTCACGCCCGAGGGCAGCAGGCTGCGCTTGCTGGAGACGATGGCCTCGCGCGCGCCGGAGTCCACGTGGAGCCGGCCCTTGGGGCGCAAGGCATGGGCAATCCACGCCATGCGCGCGCTGCGGCGGTTCTCCCCGGCCTCGAAGAGCGTGCCGATCGGGTCTCCCTGGAGCACCTGACGCAGCCGCCCCGGGGTGGCACCGGAGGTAATCACGCAGCGGATGCCGCGCTCGGCCACGCGGGCGGCGGCGCGAATCTTCGTGGCCATGCCGCCCGTGCCCACCGCGCTGCCACTGCCGCCGGCCAAGGCCAGCAGCTCCGGCGTCACCAGGTCCACCTGAGGCAGCAACTGCGCCCCCGGGTCCTTGCGGGGGTCGGCCGTGAAGAGGCCCTCCACGTCCGAGAGCACCACGAGCACCTCGGCCTCGACGACGCCGGCCACCAGGCTCGCCAGCGTGTCGTTGTCGCCGAACTTCAGCTCGTCCACGGAGACGGTGTCGTTCTCGTTGATGATGGGCACCACGCCCGTCTCCAACAGCCGCTCCAGGGCGTGCTTCACATTGAGGTAGCGCCGCCGGTCCTGCACATCCTCGTGGGTGAGCAGCACCTGGGCCACGTGCCGATCCGCCTGGCCGAAGGCCTCCTCGTACGCCTGCATCAGCCGGCTCTGGCCCACCGCCGCGCAGGCCTGCTTGCCGGGAATATCCTTGGGGCGCGCTGGCAGCCGCAGCCGCTCCACTCCCAGGGCGATGGCACCGCTGGAGACCACCACCAGCTCACGGTCCTGCGCCGCCCAGAGCAGGTCCTCGCTCAGGGCCTTGAAGTGGGCGCGGTTGAAGCGCCCCGTGGCGTTGGTCAGCGCGTTCGTTCCAATCTTCACCACCACACGCCGCGCGGCGCGTACTGCGTCTCGTCCAGAAGTGCTCACGGGGCCGCAGACTACCCGGAAGTAAGCGCGCCGCCCCTGTGTTACCACCAGTCCTCCTCACGGGCCCGGAGTCGTGAAACCGGGCTGGCAAGGCCTTAAAGTGAGGAGGGTGGGATGAAGCGGGCCCATGCCCGCTCGGGAGACGGACGAATTGAAGGAAATCTACGGTAACACCCTTGGACTCAAGGCCAATGAGCAGCACCGGCTGCGCAACACCTATCGGCGGCGCGTGGCGCCCCATGAAATCGTCTCGCCGGAGCTCGCCCGCCACCTGACCGAGCTGTCGAGCGAGACGAACCGGCAGGTAGGCGTGCTCATCAACCGCAAGGGTGAGATCGAGTACGTCGTGGTGGGCAACGCCCACAAGCTCGAGCTGCCGGACATCGGCCGTGCTCGCGCGGGTCAGGTGCGTCTGCGCGGCCTGCGGCTGGTCCACACCCACCTCAAGAGCGAGCCCCTCACCAAGGACGACCTGACGGACCTCGCGCTGCTGCGGCTGGACATGGTGGCCGCCGTCGGCGTGGCCAACGAGGGCCTGCCCGGGGTGCTGCACTACGCGCACCTGGTGCCGGAGAACAGCGCAGGCGAGTTCTGGCAGGTCACCACCCTGCCCTCCGTCCACCACGACCAGCCGGACCTGGTGGACACGCTGGGCGCGCTGGAAGAGGAGCTCAATCGCAAGGCCGCCGCGCGCGCGGTGGGCGGGCGGGAGAAGGCCATCCTCGTGGCGGTGTGCCTCAACGGCAACCGCGCCCAGGCCGAGTCGAGCCTGGCGGAGCTCAAGGAGCTGGCGCGCACGGCGGGCGTGGAGGTCATCGACACCATGCTGCAGGTGCGTCGCGAGGCGGACCCGCGCTACCTCATCGGTCGCGGCAAGCTGGAGGACCTCAACCTCCGCTCGATGCAGTCCATGGTGGACCTGCTCATCTTCGACAAGGACCTGACGCCCTCTCAGGGCCGCCACATCGCCGAGGCCACCAGCCTCAAGGTGCTGGACCGCTCGCAGCTCATCCTCGACATCTTCGCGCAGCGCGCGCAGAGCGCCGAGGGCAAGCTGCAGGTGGAGCTGGCGCAGCTGAAGTACCGGCTGCCCCGGCTGGTGCAGAGCGATGACTCGCTCAGCAGACTCGCCGGCGGCATCGGCGGGCGAGGCCCCGGTGAGACGAAGCTCGAGATCGACCGTCGCCGGGTGCGTGACAGGATTACGCACCTGGAGAAGCGCATCGACGCGGTGTCACGCGAGCGCAGCGTGCGGCGGGCCCAGCGCAACCGGCGCGAGCTGCCCGTCATCTCCATCGTCGGCTACACCAACGCGGGCAAGTCCACGCTGCTCAACGCCATCACCAAGGCGGATGTGCTGGCGGAGAACAAGCTGTTCGCGACGCTGGATCCGACCAGCCGCCGCCTGCGCTTCCCGCAGGAGCGTGAGGTCATCATCACCGACACGGTGGGGTTCATCCGCGACCTGCCCAAGGACCTGGTCGCCGCCTTCCGCGCCACGCTGGAGGAGCTGTACGACGCCAGCCTGCTCCTGCACGTGGTGGATGCGGCGGACCCCGCTCGCGACGAGCAGGTGGAGGCGGTGGAGACCATCCTCGGCTCGCTGGGGCTGATGGAGAAGCCGCGCCTGATGGTGTGGAACAAGGCGGACAAGCTGTCGGCCGAAGAGGTGGAGGCCCTGCTGCGCGTGCGCGGCGGGGTGGCCATCAGCGCCGAGCAACGCGAGGGCCTGGCGGCACTGCTCGCCAAGGCGGACACCACGCTGTTCGCCGAGGGCGCCTCGGAGGCGCTCGGCGCGCTCTAAGCCGGGCGGAAGAACGTGTTGGGGGCCACCACGGAGGCGGTTACTCCGTGGAGGGTCTCCGACGGAGCGAGCTCCCGGTAACCCACGGAGCGGAGCAGCTCCACCAGCTCGTCGCGGCTGGAGCCGGCGCGACGCAGGTGCTCGTCCACCACCTCGATGGCGAGCAGGCGGGGGCGGAGAGTCTTCAGGGTGTGCTGCATGCCTCGCAGCACCTCGGTCTCCGCTCCCTCCACGTCCATCTTCAGCACGTCCCACCGGGTGAGCCCGGCGCCTTGCGCCCACGCGTCGAAGGTCGTCACCTCCACGGGGATGGCATCGCCTCCGGAGCCGTAGAGCGAGCGCATGCCCACGTCCAGCGAGGCATGGTCCGTGGCGCTGCGCAGTGAGGCGGTGCGCGGCTTGTCTCCCAGCGCCACCTGCACCACCTCCAAGCGGGTAGACACCCCGTTGCGCTCCGCCATCCGGCGCAGCCGCTCCGCCGTGTCCGGAGCCGGCTCGAAGGCGTAGACGCGGCCCTCGCCTCCGTTCTGGAGCATGCGCGCCACCGGCAGGCAGTGGATGCCGATGTTGGCTCCCACGTCCACCATCACCCCGCCCCCGCGCAGCTCGCCCTTGAGCACCTCGTGCAGCTCCGGCTCATAGGAGCCCGAGAAGAAGAGGTGGCGCTGCAGGTTGTCTCCCAGCATCACCTCGAAGGTGACGCCGTCGTAGTCCACCCACAGCGGCTTGCGGCTGTAGCTGAAGTGGCGCACCAGCCGCTGGTGGACCCTGCGCGCCAGCTCGAAGCGGGACTGGAGCGGGTACACCCTGCGGGCCACGTGCCCCACGACTCGGACGATGGTTCTCTTCAAGGGCGTGCCTCGCGTGCGTCTTGGGACAGGAGCGATTGGAAGAAGCCCACCACGTCCGCGCGCTCGCGCTCCGGAGCGTACTCCCGCCGCACGAAGTCCGTCCCTTTTCGTGCCAGCGCCTGGAAGGCGGCCGGGTCCTCGGTGTGCAGGCGGATGGCCTGCTCCAGCGCCTGAGCCAGGGCGGTGACATTGCCCTGCTCGGCGGGCATGGACCACTCGGGCCGCAGGAACTCCCTGCCGCCATGTCCCGGAAAGCCCACCGCCAGGCTGCCGCAGGCCATGGCCTCCACGGGGGGCAACCCGAAGCCCTCCTGGTGGCTAGGAGCCAGGAAGATGGCGCTCTGGCGCATCAGGTCCGCCGTCTGCTGAGGGGTGCGGTTCTCGATGATGACCAGCTCCCAGCCCGCGAGGCTGCCGCGCGCCCGGAGCATCTGCACCACCTGCACCGTGTCGTGCGCATAGCGGCGGGTCATCAGCGCGATGCGGCGCCCAGCGGGCTGCGTGGGCGGGTGGAACACCGTGGGGTCCAGCCCCTGGTGTACTCGCTCCACCCGCAGGCGCGGGAAGGCAAAGCGCAGGTACTCGGCGTTGTCCTCGGACACCACGAGCACGGCCCGCAGGTCCGGATTGTTCTGGTAGGGCGAGCGCTCCTCCCAGGACTCCAGCGTCGCCCGAGAGAAGGTGAGGTACGTGTTCTGGTTGAAGATGACCTGGCGGATGCCCTGGGGAAGGCTCCGCATGCTGGCGCCGTACACCTCGGGCAGCACCAGCACGTCCGAGGCCTTCAGCGTGACTCGCGCGGCGTAGGCGATGCGGGTGTCATGGGGAAACCACGTGCAGCGAAAGCCCTCGCGCGTGTGGAGGATGGCGGCGGACACCCCCGCCGCGTTGAGCAGATCCACATGGCGGTAGAGCGTGCGGATGCCTCCGCTCGCCACGTCATAGTCCGGGCACAGGAAGAAGACCGTGGAGGCGCCGTCCCGGCGAGAGGTGTCCACCACGAGCGGCGGCACCACCGGCCCGCCGTGACTCCTTGCGGGGCGCAGTCGGCGCAGCGCCTCGCGGGCGACCTTGCGGAGGAACTCCCGTCGCTTCCCCTTCACGGGCGCTGCCTCTGGCTGGACGGGGTTCGCATGGGCTGGGCTGCTTAGCCGACCCCTCACCTCGCCTTCAAGCGGTGCAGAGCTTCAGTCCCGGTCAACCGGGACTGACCGGCTGGTACCGGTCAACCGGGACTGACCGGCTGGTACCGGTCATCTGGGACTGACCGGCTGGTACCGGTCATCTGGGACTGACCGGCTGGTACCGGTCATCTGGGACTGACCGGCTGGTACCGGTCATCTGGGACTGACCGGCTGGTACCGGTCATCTGGGACTGAGCGGGCACACCGTCCGGCCGCGCAGAGGAAATCCCTTAGAGCGTCATCCGCATCAGGAGCGCCGGCCCGAAGCGCGTTGGCGTCTCGCCGATCCGCTCGAAGCCGCACCGTGCGTAGAAGCCCTCGGCGCGCGGATTGGCGATGACATGCAGGACGCGCACCCCGGCCGCGCGCGCTCGTGCCGCGGCATCCGCGACCAGTCCGCGCCCCACGCCTTTGCCCCAGCCCTCCGGCTCCACGAAGAGACCATCGAGTTCGGCGGCGCCGTCCTCGCGCGGCAGGACCACGGAGAACCCCAGAACGCGGCCGTCCGTCTCTGCCACGGTCACCTGCCCGGCCTCGAGCTGGGCCGGCGGCAGTTCGATGGCCTCAGGATGGGCGAGCAGGGCTTCGCGGTAGTCCTCCCACACCAGGGAGGCGCGGCGCTGCAGTTCCTCCAGGGCAAGGCGCTCGTCCGGGCGCGCAACCCGCAGGGCGATGTGCGAACTCATGCGCCGAGTATAGAGCGTGCCTGGGTCAGCAGGCTCAGCAGCACTCCCGCGAGCAGAAGCCCTCCCACCGGCGAGCCCATCGAGCAACCACACCGGGTGTCGGGCTCGCTTGGTGGAACCTCCACCCCCGCATCCGGCTGGGGCTGCCCCGTCCCTCCATCCTGGGGAGGACCCCCATCGGGACTCCCGCCATCCGGCGTACCCGCATCCTCGGGACTGGCCAACACGGCGAGGGTGAACCCCTGGAGCGCATCGAGCCCGCCTCCATTGAAAGCGCGCACCGTGATCTCGTGGGTGTCCTGTTCCAATGGCGTCCAAGAGAGGACCCCGGTCTCCTCGTCGAGGCTCATCCCCTCGGGCCCCTCATCCAGGGCATAGCGCGCCCCCGAGTGGGAGCGCGCCTCCAGCGCGTATCGGTACTCAACGCCCGTGGCGGCGGTTGTCACCGGCGCGGAGATGAAAACAGGCGCTGCCTCTCCCCTGTCCTCGAGGGTGACGGCGATCGAGCCCAGGCGCAGCCCCGCACCGATGAGTTGGACCGTCGCACTGCCATCCCGCACGTTCGTATCTCCCACGCCACCGATGACCAGGTACTGCCCCTGGCTGTGGTTGGTGGGCGAAAACGTCAGGAAGGTTCCCTCGACAATCTCCAGCCCCTCTCCGACCACGGTGGCATGGGCCACCACCGTCGTCGGGGGTGGGCTCGCCAGAGACACCACCACCAGGGACTGTCCTCCCTCCCTCATGTTCACGGTCGTACTCGACAGCACGAGGTCCACCCCGTCGTCATCGAGCGTCCGGACCGTCACCTCCCGAGGCTCCACGCCCGGGCCCCCGATGAAGAAGGAGACGGAGTCATGGAGGGCATCCGCGTCCTCGCCCGCCGCGAAGGTGGCGGTCTGCGGCGTGGCATGGTTGTCCGGGGTGAACGTCAAGTCCGAGCCCTGGACCACGGAGAGCTCTCGATCCGGGCTGCTCGGAGGCCAGACAGTAATGGTGACGGGAGCAGCGGGGGCCTCCTCCATTCGGACGGTGAAGGAGGCGGTCTGTCCTTCTTGCACGTCGATGCGTTCCGTGGACACCCGGAGGCGCGGAAGCGGGGCCGTGTAGCTCGTCCGATAGATGTGCCCGGTGTAGAAGCTCGCGTAGTAGAGCGCGCCGTCCGGCCCGACCGCGACACTCACCGCTCCGCTCACCCCTTGGGCCCAGGGCTCCACGCGGGTGACCGTCCCCTGCGCGTCAATCACGGCCCGGAGGATCGAGTCTGAGTTGAAGTCTCCGAAGAAGAAGTTGCCGCGATACGCGGGCGGGAAGGCGGTGCCTTGGTAGAAGGCGCCTCCCGTGACGGAGCCTCCCAGGTTCTGGAGGGTCAACACCCCGCGATTGCTCCACACGTCCGGGCCTGGCTGGACGACGGTGAAGGTCTCGGGAGTCGGCACGGAGGCGACGTCGCCGTCTCCATGGAACGAGGCATCCCCCACCTGGGAGATGGTGATCCGCTCGCCCGGGCGGAGATGGTGTGGCGCCTCGAGCGTGAAGGTCGCGATGCCATCGCGCCGGACCGCGCGCATGCGGTCCGCGATCAACTGTGGGGCGTGATTGGTGCCGTACCGGATGACGGGCGCGAGGAACTCCGGGGGCTGGTTGGCCTCGTAGCGAGGCCAGCCCGCATGATCTCCGCCCTGAACAGCGAAGACCTGCTCGTACAAGTCGCCCGCGACGTCGACCCAGAGCTTTCCGGTGCCAGGCTGAAAGGCGAGACCAAAGGGGTTCCGGAATCCCCGCGCCCAGATGTAGTCATTGTTGGGGCCGGGTCCGTCGAAGAAGGGATTGTCCTCGGGAGCCGTGCCGTCGGTCCGCGTCCGGCCGATCTTGGCCACGAGGGAGGACAGATCCTCGACGCCCACGGGCGAGAAACCGTCACCGACACCGAAGTACAGCATCCCATCCGGCCCGAAGGCGAGGCCTCCCCCGTTGTGGTTACCGCCGCCGGTGGGCAGCCCCGCGAGGATGACGGTCCTGTCCGTACCGACTCCCTCCACATCGGTGTAGCGGAGGATTTGCTGGTCGACCGTGCCCTCGTTCACGAAGACCGTGGCGACGACGTAGACATAGCGGTTGGTGGCGAAGTGCGGATCGAACGCCAAGCCGATCAGTCCGGACTCTCCAGAGGTCCGGAGCGGGCTCACCGTCGCCCAGGGCGTGGACAGGAGTTCACCGTTCTTCACGACCCGAATCTCCCCGCGCTTGCGGGTGATGAAGAGCCGGTTCGAGCCGTCCGGAGCCCAGGCCATCGCCGTGAGTTCGCTCAGCCCGCCTTCAACGAAGACCTGCTCTGTGAAGCCTCGCTCGGACACGGTCGCCAGGGCCGTTCCAGGCACCAGGGCCAGAAGCCCTACCAGCGCGAGCAGCGTGGCGAACGCTTTCTCCTCGAATCGGGGGGTCAACATTTGACGCGCTCAGGGCGTTACCGTTCCGTCCGCCCCCACAAGGAAGGAGAGCCCGGGCTCGATGCCTGTGCCGGGCGTGTCCACCACGTTCGTCAGCTGCACCCCATTCGCAAACACGTTCTCGGTGGAGGCCCCGTTGGGGTCGCGGTCACAGTAATTGGCGTCGCTCACGCGAATGCGGAGGCGCTCTCCTACCGGAACGTCGGAGAACGTGCGGCGCCACTCCATGGGACCGAACGCGACGAAGTTCACCAACTCGTAGTCCCGCCAGCTCGGGTGGATGTGGGTCGGACCGACACCACAGTCCGCGATGTCAAAGTTTCGCTCCGTCGCGGCCTTGTAGACGAAGGTCACCTCGGCCTTGGCTGGGGTCGGGGTCGGAGGCTCGACTTCCTCCGGCTCCGCACAGCTCATGAGCACCGCGACACTCACCGCGAGTCCGAAAGCCACGCGCTTCATCTCTGACCCTCCTGTCAGCACCTCCCCACCCTAACGCTGGCATCACACGGCTTGCGAGCCGCGTGCGGGTACGCCACCCTGCTCCGCGCTCCGACGCCCACGCCATGACACTCCCCTCCCAGCGCTCCCTCTTCGAAATTCCGGATGACGTCACCTGGCTCAACTGCGCGTACATGTCTCCCCAGCTCCGAAGCGTCCGAGCCGCGGGAGAGGAGGCCCTGGGGCTCAAGGCCCAGCCCTGGCGCATCCGAGCAGACGACTTCTTCTCCGGCGCCGAGGCGCTTCGGAGGCTCTTCGCCACCCTGGTGGGCGCCGATGTGGAGGGCGTCGCGCTGGTGCCCTCGGTGAGCTACGGCATGGCGGCGGTCTCCTCCAACCTGCAGGTGCGCCCGGGGCAGCGCGTGCTGGTGCTCGCCGAGGAGTTCCCTTCCAACCTCTATCCCTGGCGCGAGCTGGCGCAGCGCTCCGGTGGCGCGGTGTTCACCGTCGCCCGGCCCGAGGATGGCGATTGGACGCGAGCGGTGCTCGAGGCCCTGGATGAGCGCACCGCGCTCGTCGCCGTGCCGCACTGTCACTGGACGGATGGGACGTGGGTGGACCTGGTGAAGGTGGGCGCACGGGCCCGAGAGGTGGGCGCGGCGCTCGCGGTGGACGCCACGCAGTCGCTGGGTGCGCTGCCGCTGAACGTGGAGCAGGTGCGCCCCGACTATCTGGTGAGTGCCGGCTACAAGTGGCTCATGGGGCCGTACAGCCAGGGCTACCTCTATGTCGCGCCTCAGCACCGCGAGGGCCGGCCCGTGGAGCTGGGCTGGATCACCCGCAAGGGCAGCGAGGACTTCGCCCGCCTGATCGACTACCGCGACGAGTTCCAACCCGGAGCCCGGCGCTTCGATGTGGGCGAGCGCAGCAACTTCATGCTGGTTCCGATGGCGACAGCGGCCCTGCGGCAGCTCCAGGCCTGGGGTGTCGGCTCCATCCAGGAGACGCTGCGTGAGCTGACGCGCCGAATAGCCCAGGGAGCGCAGGCGCTCGGGCTGGAGGTGGCACCCGAGGCCTACCGGGTGGGGCACCTCATCGGCCTGAGGCGCCGGGGAGGCTATGCGCAGGATGTTCCCGCGCGCCTGGCCGCGAGGAGCGTCTTCGTCAGCGTGCGCGGAGACAACCTGCGCGTCTCGCCCCACCTGTACAACACCGGTGCGGACGTGGACCGACTCTTCGACGCACTGGCGCCCCTGCTTTGATGGTTGGCGCAACAACTTGCTTCCCTGAATACCCGGAGACTCACGATGGTGAAGAATCGGCTGTTGAGCGCGGTGTGTCTGTTGCCTGTCCTCGTGGTGGCACTGGGGGCCACGCGCTCCGAGGCCGCGTGCGTAGACGCGGTGGTGCTCGTCCATGGCAATGCCGGCAAGCCCGCCGACTTCGACAACACCTACAACGAGCTGCTGCGCCGGGGCTCCGTCGCCGGAGAGATCTTCCGCCCCAACTGGGGCTCCAAGACGTGCGCGGCCTGCAACGACCACGACGGCTCGGAGCTCGTCCCCGTGAAGGACGCCATCAACCAGGCCCTGGCCCGCTCCTGCACCGGCAAGGTCGACGTCATCGGCCACTCCATGGGCGTGACGCTGTCGATCAAGGCCATCCTCGACCTCGGCGTCCAGAGCCGGGTCGACGCCTTCGTCGGCATCGCGGGCGCCTACCGCGGCCTGTGGAGCTGCGGCACCTATCCCCTCAACGTGGTGACGAGCACCTGCGGCTACTGGGGCCTGTCCGTCAGCAGCCCCTTCCTCACCGGCATCTACGGCAAGCGCATGGCCAGCCGCATCTACTCCATCAAGAGCAACACCGATCAGATCGTCTGCTCCACCACGGTGTGTACCGTGAACGGCGTACACTCGAGCTCCATCGCCAACGAGAACGCCAGCTACAACTACAGCACCGGCCACTTCGGGCTGCTCACGGACACCTACGTCAAGCAGGCCGATCTGATCCGCTAGCCACGGAGCCGCGACTCACACGGGCTCGATGTACACACGCTCGCCCCGGTCCACGCCGAGGACCGAGGCGGCGCTCCCATCCCGCGCGGAGAGCTC
This sequence comes from Hyalangium ruber, assembly GCF_034259325.1. Classification (NCBI taxonomy): domain Bacteria; kingdom Pseudomonadati; phylum Myxococcota; class Myxococcia; order Myxococcales; family Archangiaceae; genus Hyalangium; species Hyalangium rubrum. The sequence continues at coordinate 149,638 of NZ_JAXIVS010000016.1, forward strand.
CAACAGGCCCGCGCTGCCCACCAGCGCCAGCAGCTCTCCCGGCGCCACCGACTGGTAGTGCGCGTGAGGCGCGCCCTCCACCACTGTCAGGCCCACGCGCACCCGGAAGCGCGCCGGAAGCTGCGCCCCCGGCAGGTTGGTGACCAGGTTGCCGTAGCTGTCCACGTGGACCACCTCGCCCACCGGGCAACCGTCCTCGGCGGTGGGCGTTGGCAGACGGAACGGCGCCTCCAGGCGCTCCAGTCGCGAGCCCACTTTCTCCAGCGGCACCCCCGAGGCGAGGTGTCCCGCCACGGGCGCGAACAAGTCCCTGCCGTGGAAGGTCCGCGAGCGCAGCGCCCCCCAATAAGCCACCTCCGTCAGCTCGACCGCGAGGGCCAGGCCTCCGAGCTGCTCGAGGGCCGGCAGCAAGAGCCCGTTGTCCGGCCCCACCAGCACATCCCCTCGCCGGGAGCGCACCGCCACCGCGCGCCGGCTGGAGCCCACCCCCGGGTCGACAATGGCCAGGTGGAGCGAGCCCGGAGGGAAGACCTCCACCGCCGTCCACAGCAGGAAGGCCCCCGCCCGTACATCCTGCGCGGGCACGGCGTGGGTGAGGTCCACCAGCGTCGCACCAGGGGCCACCCGGAGGATGGCCGCCTTCATCTGACCCACATAGGTGTCGGTAACGCCGAAGTCGGTGAGCAGGCTGACGAGGGGCATGGCGGAGGGAGCAGGCTAGCGCACCTGGACGCCTGGAAGTGACCCCGCCCTGGGCGAGGAGTTGCGGGGGCGCCCGAATTCCTTCTAGATTTCCCGTACCGTGCTCACGCTGCTCCTCAGCCTCCTCCTTCATCTGGTGCAGATCGAAGGACTCCCCGAAGGTTTCCCCGGCCAGGATGACCAGCCCGGGTACGTCAAGCCCACCTCGTCGATGGCGCCGACGTACTTCGAGCTGCTGGAGCAGAACAGCCACATCCTCTACCCCGCCCTCGGCATCCTCACCGCCGTGCTGCTGGTGGCAGGCATCCTCCAGGCCTGGCGCAGCCAGGACATGGACGGCCTGACCAAGAACGAGTTCAAGCGCGCCATCGTCAACGAGCTGCGCCGCAACCTCAGCGGCCTGCCCGGTGATGTGCTCGCCCGCGCCGTCGGCCTCGACCGCCTCAAGACGATGAAGTTGCTGGAGCAGATGCAGCAGGAGGGGATGATCAACTCCTACATGAGCTCCAACAACATGCAGATGTACCGCGTGCGCGGCGCCGGCCCCGAGGACAAGCGGGACAAGCGCTACTGAGCACCCCGCCCCGCGCGCTCACGCCAGGAACGAGCGCACGCGCGTGGGGTCGAACGGCTTGTCGATGCGCCGCGCCGACACCCGCTCGAAGAACTCGGTCGTCCGGGGCGTGAACGTCCCCGCGGACATGAAGACCATGCGCTCGAGCAGCTCCGGGCGCCGGGCCGCCACCACGTCGTGCAGGTCCATGCCCGTGACGTCCGGCATCATCACGTCACAGAAGATGACGTCGTAGTCCGCCCCGCCCACCAGCAGCTCCTGCGCGGCCTTGCCCGTCTCCGAGTGCTCGATGACGTGCGCCGGGCCGATGATGCGCGAGAGTGACTCGCGGACCTCGGGGTCGTCGTCGATCACCAGCACGCGCCGAGGCGGGCACTGGCGCTCTGGCGCCACCCGCGTGGAGGTGACGGCGAGCGACGCGGGCAGCGGCGCGGCCGGCAGCAGGACGCGGAAGGTGCTGCCCTGGCCCGGCTTGCTCTCGACCTGGAGCTGGCCTCCCAGCCCGGTGACGATGCCGTGGCACACCGAGAGCCCCAGCCCGCTGCCCTCGCCAATCCGCTTGGTGGTGAAGAACGGCTCGAAGATGCGCGGCAGGTGCTCGGCGGCGATCCCCACGCCCGTGTCGCGGATCTCCACCGCGACCCACGCGGGCCCCTCCGGGCGCACGGTGACCGCCACCTCGTGCTCGGCGCTGGCGCCCTCGGGGATGGCCTGCGCGGCGTTGAGCAGCAGGTTGAGGAATGCCTGCCCCAGGCGCGACTCGTTGCCCAGCACGGGCTCCACCGGCTCGTAGCGCCGCACGAGCCGCGCCCGCTGGCGCAGCTGGTGGGACGTCATCCCGATGGCGAACTCCAGCGCCGCCGTCACGTCCACCGGCCCGCTCGCCTCCGGATCGCTCCGGGAGAAGATGCGCAGGTCCCGCACGACGTCCCGGATGCGCTCGGCGCCCAGCTGGGCCTGCACCAGCGCCCGCTGCACGTCCGCCACATCCACCCCGGGCGTCGGCACCTTCAGCCGCGCCAGCTCCTCCACCGCGTAGGTGACGTTGGCGAGCACGTAGGACAGCGGGTTGTTGATCTCATGCCCTACCCCCGCCGCGAGCTGCCCCGCCGTGGCCAGGCGCTCGGCCAACAGCAGCGCGCCGCGCGTCGCCTCCAGCTCCGCGGAGCGCCGGCGCACCAGCTCCTCCGCCTCCGTGCGCGCGTGGTGCTCGCGCTCCAGCAGCCGGTCCCGCTCCGCCTCCAGGCGGTGACGCCGGGTGATGTCCTCGATGACGCTGATGAAGTAGTCGGGCGTCCCGTCTGGCTTGCGCACCAGCGACACCGTGAGGTTGACCCAGACGATGGCTCCCGACTTGCGGAAGTAGCGCTTCTCCAGCGAGTAGGTGGAGATCTGCCCCGCGATGGCCCTGTTCACATGGTCGAGGTCCCGGGCCAGGTCTTCCGGGTGGGTGACGTCCTGGAAGCTCCACCCCGTCATCTCCTCGGGCGAGTAGCCGAGGATCTCGCACAGCCGCTTGTTGACGCGCAGCCACCGCCCATCCAGCGCCACGTGCGAGATGCCCACCGCGGCCTGCTCGAAGGTGGCCTTGAAGCGGCGCTCGCTCTCTTCCAGCTGGGCGAGCGCCACCTCGCGCTCGGTCACATCCAGCGCCTGAGAGAGGATGCAGATGATCTTCCCGGAGGGATCCCGGATCGTCGAGTTGTACCACTCGCAGTGGGCGACCGAGCCGTCCTTGCGGTAGTTGCGGTTGTGGCTGACGTTCCAGACGACCTCGCCCTCGACGAGCCGCCGCATCGTCTCCCCGACCACCCCGGCGTCTCCCTCGTGGATGAAGCCCCAGTCACGCGGGTGTCGCCCCCGGACCTCCTCCGCCTTCCAGCCGAACAGCTCCGTGGCCCGACGGTTCCAGGAGTGGACCCGGTACTGGGCATCCCACTCGATGACGGCGATGGGCGAGGTGTCCGTCAGGTCCTTCGCGGAGAAGGTCCACGCGGGCGGAAAGCCAGAAGGAAAGGAGGCTGAGGCGGAGGACATGGCCAAGAGGGCACGGGACTCGGGCACGGCGCCCCCCATATCACCGGATTTCCCCGGTGTACCTCCCCCCGCGTCACTGCCCTTCGGTGCAGGCTGCTCGCCTGGACAGCACTCAGGCGCCGCTCAGCTCGGACTTGGGCTGGCGCGTCATCAGCTCCACCACCGCCGCCTTGGCGCTCTTGCCCTCGTAGGCGATGGCATACACCTGCTGACAGATGGGCAGCTCCACGCCCGTCTTCACCGACAAGTCCTGGGCGCTCTTGGCCGTCTTCACTCCCTCGGCCACCTGCTTCATCTCCGCGAGGATGTCCGGGAGCTGGCGGCCCTTGCCCAGCTCCATGCCCACCCGCCGGTTGCGGCTCAGCTCACCGGTACACGTGAGCACCAGGTCTCCCATGCCCGACAGCCCCGAGAGCGTCAGCGGGTTGCCGCCCTTGCGCACCGCCAAGCGCGTAATCTCCGCCAGCCCTCGGGTGATGATGGCCGCGCGCGCGTTGTGCCCCATGCCCATGCCGTCGGCCATGCCCGCGGCGATGGCGATGACGTTCTTCAGCGCCCCGCCGTACTGCACCCCCACCACGTCATTGGAGGTGTACGAGCGGAACGACTCCGTCTGCAGCACCTTCTGGCAGCGCGCCGCCACCTTCTCCCAGTGCGAGGCGATCGTCACCACCGTGGGGCTGCGCAGCGCCAGCTCCTTGGCGAAGCTGGGGCCCGAGAGCACCGCGATATAAGGATGGAACTCCTCGGGAAGGCAGTCCTCGAGCAGCTCCGTCATCGTCAGCAGCGTCTCGTTCTCGATGCCCTTGGCCACGGTGATGAGGGGCACGTGGCGCGGCAGGTACACGAGCGCCCGGGAGACGATGTCTCGCGTGGCGTGGCTGGGCGTGGCCAGCACCACCAGCTCCGCGCCCTCCAGCGCCTCGCGCAGCTCCACCGTGGCGCGCACCCGCGACGACAGGGGGATGCCCGGCAGGTACGTGGGGTTCTCGTGGTGGGTGTTGATGGACTCGGCGAGCGCGGCGTCCCGCCCCCACAGACGCACCTCCTCGCAGTTCACCGCCAGGGTGTTGGCCAGCGCCGTACCGAAGGAGCCGGACCCGATGACGCTGCTACGCATGAGAAGCCTCGGGAGGAAGAAGGGGCCAGCTGGGCCTCACGGACTCGCCACCACGCCGACGCCCACCACCGGCATGAAGGCGGCGTCCTCGGCGCGGCCGTGGATGTTGCCCCCCAGCATGACGACGTAGGAGGTGCGCGTGGAGAAGGGAACCTCGACCCCGACGCGGAAGAGGATGTTGCCGGAGGTCTGCACACCCTCGGGCGCGCCGCCCAGCGGCACGCGCTGGAAGGGCTGGGTGTCGAAGGCGAGGTTGTAGCGCAGGTCGAGGAAGCCGCGCGAGGCGCGCCCCACCCTCAGGGAGCCCACGAAGCCCGGCGCCAGGTTCCAGTTGCGCCGGCCGGTGAAGTAGCGCGCCCCGTACTCCTCCTGGCTGGGCGAGTTGAGGAAGAAGGCGTAGCCGCCATCCACGCTCAAGGCCAGGTGGGCCTCCTCGCCCTGAATCACGCCGAAGCGCAAGTACCCGCGCACCTCGTTCATGATGCCGTAGAGACTGTCGGCGCCCACCCCCACGTCCAGGTTGGGCAGGACGCCCATGGAGACGCGCGCCGAGGCGAGCGGGAAGCCCAGCATCAACCCCGCGGCCACCTTGCCAGGCTCCAGGATCATGCCCCCATGGAGGCTCACCCGGCTGGGCTTGGGAGCCTCGGCGGGAGCGCGCAAGGCCACCGGGCTCGAAGCGCGAGAGGGAGGAGGAGGCGGCGGCAGGGACTCGACGGGGGGCGCCTCGGCCTCCGGGCCCGGGTAGTCCACCCAGGACTCGTCCGGCGGCGGGTTGGCCGAGGGCGACTCCAGGGAATTCTGCGCGAAGGCAGGCAGGGCCAGGCCCACGGCAAGCAGTGACGGGAGGAGGAAGGCGCGCATGGCGGAAACCGGACGCAGCTTAGACCACCGCCCGCCGGGGCACGAGCGCGGCTTGAGGGCAGGCCCCGCTCCGTCCGGCAACGAGCACCCGGTGCGCAATGACGTGGCCGTCCGGGGGCCTGCCCGGTCTACCATCCGCGCCGCGCGAGAGCGCCATGAGGAGGAACGACTCGGGATGAGGGGTGGACGCGGCGTGGGACTGGTGCTGTGGCTGGCGCTCGGCGCGTGCCGATCGCGCGCCCCAGGTACGCCCGAGGATGCGGGGACACCCCCTCCCCCGGTGGCCACCTACGTGGGCCCGCACTGCGACACGCTCCTTCCGGGAGACGTGCGGGACCTGGCGCTGCCGGGCGCCACGCTGAGCGAGGAGCGGGCCTGCGCCAACTGCGGCCCGCTGTGTACCCTGCGCTCGGCGGCCGAGCCGGATGCCACCGTCTCGTTCGCCTACAACTGCCAGCCGATGGATGCCTCGGCGGACCTGCGCGAGCAGCTGACCCCCACCCTGCGCGCCGGCGGCGTGGAGGTGCCCGCGCTGGGCCGGGCCGCCGCCCGTCGCTCGCCCGTGCCGGGCATGCTGCAGGTGGTGGCGTGGGACGATGATACCCCCTGTGTCCTCGTCGTCACCTGGCTGGGCCGGGGCAATGAGCGCGCGGTGGACGTCATGCGCACCGCCCTCCTGGCCGTCACCACCGCCTCGCTCGTGCCGCCCCCTACGGAGGAGGCGGGCATGCCCTCGCCCTTCCCGGAGGATGCCGGCACGGCCCCCGCGCTCCCCGACGACGCTGGCACGCCCTGAGGCCAGGGCACAGCGGCACGCGCTGCCTGGGGGGTTCCGTGCCCTCGCCTGCCCGCCTGGGCAGCGAACCACGCGCCTGCGCATCTTCACATGTCGAGGCAGACCGCCCTCTCCGAGCTCGAGCGCGAGCCGGGAAACGAGCCGAGAACATGAGCCTGAGCCTGCGAAGCCATGCCATCGCCGTCACCCTGGTGTTGGGCACCCTCACCCTGGGCACGGTCGCGGCGCTGGTGTTCACCACCACGCGCATGGAGCACAACACCGCCCGCCTGTGGCACGCGCTGGAGAGCGTACGAGCCACCGAGGAGTTGCAGAAGGGGCTGATGAGCCATGAGCGGGAGCAGCGGCTCTACGAAGCGACGAACAAGCCCGTGCATGCCGAGGAGGCCCAGGCCATCGCGACTCGGTTGCGCCAGGAGCTCGCGCAGGCCCGCCAACTGGCGGACACCGGAGCCGACTCCGCCCTGCTCGACGAGCTGAACACGGAGCTCGAACACTATCTGGCCAATCCCACCCCCCGCCCGGGGAGCCCCGAGGCGAACACCGGCCGGATGCTCGCCCGCGAGCTACAGATCTCCAGTCGCCTCGTGGAGCAGAACCTCGCGGACGCGCGGGCTACCCTCGAGGCCAACCAGCGCTGGGACCGGTTGGCCAACGTCGTGGGGCTGGCGGTGTCGCTGGCGCTGGTTGCAGGCCTGGCGCTCACCTTCTTGCTCGTTCGCAGCCAGGTCTACTGGCCGCTGCGCGCTGTGCGCGAGGCGCTCTTGCACTTCCGCCCCGGAGCGCCGCTTCGCCTCGAGCCGAGGGCGGGGGTGCGGGAGCTTCAGGACATCGCCCACACCTTCAACGAGACGGCCTCGCGGCTCGAGAAGCAACGCGAGGTGCAGCTCGGCTTCCTCGCGGGCGTGGCGCATGACCTGCGCAACCCCCTGCAGGCGCTGCGCATGGCCTCCTCCAGCGTGAACCCCGATCGTCCCCTGCCTCCGGAGGACAAGCTGCGCGCGCGCTTCGCCCTGGTGAACCGACAGGTCGACCGGCTCACGCGCATGGTGGACGACCTGCTGGACACCACCCGCATCGAAGCCGGGCAGCTGTCGCTCAACGTCGGGGAGCACGACCTCATCGAGCTGGTCCAGGAGGCCGTGGAGCTGCACCGCCCAAGCACCCAGTTGCACGAGCTGGTGACCTGCTTCCCGGAGGACGGGTTGACGGTGCGCTGTGACAGCACCCGCATCTCCCAGGTGCTCAACAACCTCTTGAGCAACGCCATCAAGTACTCACCCGCCGGAGGGCAGGTCCACATCGAGGTGGGCGAGGAGGAGGACGGGGTCTGGGTGGCGGTGAGTGACCCCGGGGTGGGAATCCCCACCTCGGAGCAGGAGAGCATCTTCGAGCCCTTCCGCCGCAGCGCCGCCAGCCGTACCCACATTCCTGGAGTGGGACTGGGCCTCTCCGTGGCCCGCCGCATCCTCAACGCCCATGGCGGCACCATCGAAGTGCGGAGCACGCCGGGCAGAGGCTCCACCTTCTGCTTCCGGCTGCCGTGGACCGTCGCGGATGAGAGAACGCGACGGCCCTCCGGCTATGCCGCTCCGACCGAGCAGTTGTCTCCCGAGGCCGCGTCGTAGCGAGACGCGAACGCTAGGCCCGCGCGTGCTCCCTCGGGCCGAGGGCGGCCTGCTTGCGCGCCACGAACGCCGCGAGGCGGCCGAGGGAGTCCAGGTTCTCCGGGACGATCTCCGTGTCCTCCACGGTGATGCCGAACTCGCGCTCGATGAAGGAGATGAGCTCGAGCACCCCCGTCGAGTCGATCAACCCCGAGTCGAGCAGGGACGTACACTCGTTGAGCACGAAGTTGTCGCCCGGGTAGAAGGTGGTGGTGATGAACTGCCACAGCGCGCGCTGAATCTCCATGGCCCTGCCCTCCTCTGTCAGCTCAAGTCCGTCTTCTTGATCTTCCCCGTGCTCGTCTTCGGCAGGCTGGAGACGAACTGGATGGTGCGGGGCACCGCGAAGGGCTCCAGGGAGCGCAAGCACTCGCGCTGGAGCTCCTTCTCGGTGAGCGAGATTCCCTGCTCGAGCACCACGAACGCCTTGATGGCCTGGCCGAGCGTCGGGTCCGGCACGCCGATGACCGCCGACTCCTTCACGCCCGGGATGTTCGTCAGCGTGGCCTCTACCTCCTTGGGGGCCACCTTCTCGCCGCGCGATTTGATGATGTCGTCCATGCGGGCCACGAAGTACACGTAGCCCTCCTCGTCCATGCGGCACAGGTCGCCGGTGTAGAGGACGAACTCGCCGGGCAGCGGCCCCGGCTTGAGCCGCTCGGCGGTGGCCTCGGGCTTCTCCCAGTAGCCGCGCATCACCGTGGCCCCGCGCACGACGAGCTGGCCCACCTGCCCCGGGCCCAACCGCTGGCCGTCCTCATCCACCACCCACGCCTCGGTGTTGGGGATGGGAATCCCCACGCTGGTGGGCTTGCGCTCCAGGTCCTCGGGAGGCAGGTACGTGCAGCGCTTGCACTCGGTGAGGCCGTACATGGAATAGATGCGGCTCGAGGGGAAGAGCTCGCGCAGCATGTGGATGTGCTTGAGCGGCAGCGCCGCGGCGGTGTTCGTCACGAAGCGCAGCTGGGAGAAGTCCTGGCTCCACAGGCCCTTCATCTCCGCCAGGATGGAGAAGACAGTGGGCACCCCGGGGAAGCCCGTCACACCCTCCTCCACCAGCTTCGCGAGCACCTTTGCGGGGTACGCGAAGGAGCGCTCGAGCACCAGGCGTGCCCCCATGCGCACCGTGAGGATGAGCTGATAGAGGCCGTAGTCGAACGCGAGCGGCAGCACGTTCAACACCACGTCGTCCTCCACCATCCGCAGGTAGGTGGAGATGGAGGTGGCGGCGGTGAGCATGTTGCGGTGGGTGAGCATCACCCCCTTGGGGTCTCCCGTGCTCCCCGAGGTGTAGATGATGGCGGCCAGGTCCACGTCCAGGCAGCGGCGGGCGGGGGGCGCCGAGGACACCTCCGCGGCGAGCGCCTCCTGCCAACCCGTGAGCGGCACGCCGCCGTCCACCAGAGGCGGCGGCAAGGCACCGGCGATGACGGCGGCGCGCAGGTGGCGGGAGCGCGCCATCGCGGGGAGGAACTCGGAGGCCAGGCGCTCCTCGGAGATGAGCGCCACCGCGCGGCAGTCGTTGAGGTAGTAGGCCAGCTTGTCGGCCCGCGTCTGCGGGTTCACCATCACCACCACCGCGTTGGCCTTCAGCACGGCCCAGAAGGAGATCGCCGCCTCGGCGGTGTTCTCCGCGAAGACGATGACGCGGTCTCCCCGCGCCACGCCGCGACGGACGAGCGCGTTCGCCAGGGCGTTGGAGCGCTGCTCCAGCTCCGCATAGGTGAGGCGTTGTTCGCCGCACACGAGCGCCACCTTGTCCGGCAGGCGGCGAGCGGAGTGGAGGAGGAAGTCATGCAGGAGCGGAGTGGCATCGGTCATGGGGTCAACCTCGTGGAAGGGTCCAGCAGGTCCGTCAGGGAGTCCGGAGGCGCGGGGGGAGCTGACTCCGGAGCGCGGCGAACCCGCTGGAAATGGAGGAGCTGGGTGGAGAGCACGCCCACCAGCGCCATGTTGTCGGAGTTGGACAGCGGCGCCTGGCCGCCCTGCGCCAGACACTTGCGCCAGAGCTGCCCCACCGCGCGCGGCTCGAACAGCCCGCTGTCCTCGAGTGCGCGCTCGCAGAGCAGCTCCTCGACCCACTCCCGCGCGGCCGGCTCCACGAAGCACCCGGCGTCCGGGGCGCGGTAGGGCTGTTTCGTGCGCTCCAGGATGGCTGGCGGCAGCAACTCCCGGCCCGCCCGCTTGAGGACGTGCTTCTCATCCAACCCACGCAGCTTGAAGGAGGGCGGCAGGCTGGCCGCCAACGCCACCACCCCCGCGTGCAAGAAGGGAAAGCGCCCCTCCACGGAGTGGCCCATGAGCACGCGGTCCCCCTGCGCGGACAAGAGGTAGCCGGACAGCAGGGTACGCATCTCCAGGTACTGGTCCTGAGCGAGGAAGTCCCAGCCGCCCAGCGCCTCGGGCAGCGTGTTCCGAAGGCGCTCCACCGCGTCGCCCCCTTGCAAGGCGTTGCGCAGCCCCGGGCTGAAGAGGCGCTTGAGGGCCGAGGTGGTGTGCCAGCGGGGCTCGTGCGAGAAGCCCGGGGTTCGCCAGCCCGCGAGGTTTCGCCCGAAGAAGCGCTGGGCCATGGCCCGCTCGGTCACCGGCGAGCGCGTCAGGTACGGGTAGAGCCGCTCCAGCAGCCTGGGTCGCAGCGAGGAGCCGGGCTGCCGCGCCCAGAAGCGGCGCACCTTCGCCTCGCGGAAGAGGTCATACCCGGCGAAGACCTCATCCGCCCCCTCGCCGGTGAGCACCACCTTGAGCCCGGAGTCGCGCACCAGCCGCGACAGCAGGAACAGGGGAACCGGTGCGGTGCGCAGCAGGGGCCGCTCCGTGTGCTCGATGACCCGAGGGAAGGCCTGGGCGATGTCCGCGCGGGAGACCAGCAGCTCCCGGTGCTCGCTGCCGATGCGCTGGGCCACCAGTCGCTGGTACTCCGTCTCGTCGAACTCCGCGTCGGTGAAGCGCATCGAGAAGGTGAAGAAGGAGCCGGACACCATCTGTCGCCCCAACGCCGCCACCAGGGAGCTGTCCAGCCCGCCCGACAGGTAGCTGCCCACGGGCACATCCGCCCGTGTCACCTGCAACCGCACCGCGTCGCGCAGCGCCTGCCCCACCGCCTCCGCCGCCTCGGTGAGCGAGCCTCCGAAGTGCGCCACCTCCGGCGGGAAACGGGGGCGCCAGTAGCAGTGCTCCTGAACCCGGCCGCCCGCGCGGTACACGCGCGTGTGGCCCGGCTCCAGCTCGGTGACGCCGCGGAACACCGTCTGCGGAGCCACCGCCGTCCAGAAGGTGAACGTCTCGTCCAGCCCGACCGGGTCCAGCTCGCGCGGCAGGGAGGGCTCCGCGGCGAAGAGGGCCTTCACCTCGCTGGCCAGGTACAGCCGCCCGCCATGGACGCGGAGGTAGAGCGGCCGGATGCCCAGCGGATCCCTCGAGAGCACGAGCATGCGCTCGCGCGTGTCCCACAGCGCCACGGCCCACTGCCCATCGAAGCGCTCGAAGGCCGCCGGTCCCCAGCGCTCGTAGGCCTGGAGCACCACCTCGGTGTCACAGCGCGTCCGGAAGGTGTGCCCCTGCGCCTCGAGCTCCTGGCGCAGCTCCACGTGGTTGAAGATCTCCCCGTTGAAGACGAGCCACACCGTGCCGGCCGCGTTGCCCAGCGGCTGCTGCCCGCCCGCCGGATCCACGATGGCCAGCCGGGTGTGCGCCAGGCCCGCGCGCGCATCCCGGAAGAGGCCGGAGGCATCCGGCCCCCGGTGGCGCAGCGCCGCCGCCATCCTCCCGAGCTGCTCGAGCGTAGGTGGGGACAGGCCCTCCTCGAGCGAGTGTACCCCCGCGATGCCGCACATGCTCAGCCCTCCCGGAGCGGCTGGACGAAGAGCGGAGGCTCGTGCAGGTAGTGGGTGGCGCGCCGCTTGGCCTCGATGTCGCGGTACACCGCGTCCACCTGATGCACGGCCAGGCCGAGCGCCTGGGCCACCTCTTCCTCGGACAGCCCCTGATCATGGGCGTAGAGGCACAGGTCCATCTGCGCGTACGGCAGGGAGAAGAAGAACTCCTCCTGGGTCTGCGGCAGCGAGTAGGTGTCCGTGGTGGGAGGGCGGCGGCGCACCTCCTCGGGGATGTTCAGGTACTCGGCCAGCGCGTACACCTGCGTCTTGTAGAGGTGCGCGATGGGCTTGAGGTCCGCCGCTCCGTCCCCCTGTTTGACGAAGAAGCCCTGGTCGTACTCCAGCCGGTTGGGCGTGCCCGCCACGGCGCGGTGCAGGCGATCCGCGTGGTAGTACTCCAGCATCTTGCGCACGCGCTGCTTGAAGTTGGTGGCCGCCACGAGCTGGAGGTAGGCGCGCGCGGGCAGCCGGCGTGCGTGCTGCTGGCCGTCCGGGGACTGCACGGTGAGCTGGAAGAGGTTGACGCGATTGCCCTCGAGCACCGACGGCAGCGACAGCTTGCAGCGCCACCCCTCGCCGTACTCGGGGAAGACCTCGCGGATGGCCTCCTCCTGGCGCCGGTAACAACCCACCCCCTGGAGGGCCGGGGTGATGTCCTCCACCAGCGCCTCCATCCCCAGGGAGTTCGCCACCTCCTGGCCCAGGCGCAGCGCGTCCTCCGAGGTGTCCCGCTCGGGCATGAACAGCCCGAGCACCTTGTCGCTGCCGAGCGCGCGGACGCACAGGGCAGCCACCACCGCGCTGTCCACCCCGCCCGACAGCCCGACCACCACCCCTCGCCGGCGCAGCGTGCCAAGCACCTGATCCCGAATGGAGTGGGCGATCTGCTCCGCGAACACCGGAGCGTCGATGGACAGCACCTGGGCAGACAGCATGGAGTTCCTCCTCGAACCGACCGCCGTGGTGAGGGGACTCGTCCGGCATCGACCGCGTCTGGACACCGAGGCCGCCTTCGCCCCAGTGCCACCGCATCCATGTCCATCCCCCAGCAGCCGCGTCAAAGTAGGAGGCCGCCCCATGAAGACCAACCGTCCGCCGGGAGGCGGGGATGGTTCAGCGCCTCACACCGAGCGCTACTCCTCGCCGAAGGAGAGGGAGTGCGCCGAGGTCACATCGAAGATGGAGGCCTGCATTCCGAAGCGCACCAGCCGCTTGCCCACGCGCGGGAAGTCGGCCACCTCCACCTCGCGGCGCTCGCCGCCGGAGATGTAGACGAGCTCCTCCTCGAAGGGGTTGCGCAGGTGGTGCCCCACCGAGGGCGTGGGAAAGCCCATGAAGTCCCCGGGGCCCACCTCGAACTGCTCATCCCCGATCTCGGCGATGCCCCGCCCCGAGAGGACGTAGAGGAACTCCTCCTCCGAGTGGTGGGAGTGGAAGATGAAGGATTCCTTGCCCGGGGCAATCCTCAGCAGGTGGATGCCCAGGCGCTGCAGCCCCACCTGCTCGCTCAGCGAGACTCCCCGGACCTGGGAGTTCGGGTTCAGCGGGTGGGACTGCGACTCCACCTTCACCTTCGCTTGGTCCGCGGCGCGGAAGAGGGTGGGCTTCGCGGGGGCGTCCTTCTTCGTCGTCATGGCTGGCTCCTGGGTGGGCGCGGCGCGCTCTCACCCGAAGCGGCCACGCGGGAAGGGCGCAGGATGCCCCCAGGCGCCCTCCCCGGCCAGTCTCCGGTTACAGCACGCGCAGGAACTCGACCAGGTCGTCGATCTCCGCGTCGGACAGCAGGCTCGTCTTGCCGTGCTGATCCGTGAAGCGCGTCTGGAGGATGCGCTCCTTGAGCGTCATCGCGCTGCCGTCATGCAGGTACGGCGCGCTGCGCGACAGGCCCAGCAGCGACGGGGTGTTGAGGCCCCGCTGGCGCACGGCGTCGATGTCCGGGTTGGCGCCGCTGAGGACGAAGGTGCCCACGTTGGCCTGCTTGTTGTTGGTGAGGGCCTCGCCCGTGTGGCACTCGTCGCACCTGGCCTTGAGGAACACCTGGGAGCCGCGGCGCTGGGGCTCGGACAGCTCCTCGCGCTTGTGGGGGTTGTCGGGCGCCTGCACCGAGTCGATGAAGGCCGACAGCTGGGTGGCCATCTGCGCGTCCACCACCCCGCCGCCCATGCGCTGGCGCACGGTGACGTCCAGGAAGTCGCGCAGCGAGGGGAACTCGCCGCTCCAGTGGAACGGCCCGGTGCGCGTAATCATGCGGCCGGCGAGCATCGGCGTCTGGCGCGGGCCGTCCGGGAACATCCACACGTGGCCGTCATCCCGCGCGTCCGGGTGGCAGGTGTTGCAGGAGGCGCCCACCGAGGGGCTCGTCATGCGCGAGTCGATGGCCGAGAAGAACAGCTTGCGGCCCATCACCGCCTCCGGCGACAGCACGTCGCCGGCCAGCTTCAACCGGGGCAGTTCCTCGCGGATGTTGAAGGAGCTGTTGCTCCCATCACCCACCAGCTTCGACACCGTGTGGTCGAACGCGTTGTACACGTACGCCCGGCGCCCATCGCGCGTCAGGGCGATGCCGGTGGGGCTGGCGCCCACGCGCACCAGCTGGCGCACGGAGGTGGCCGGGAAGCGACCCACTTCGATGTCATTTCCCGAGCGGCGGTTGGTGGGCATCACCGCGACGTTGTTCGTCTCGCGGTTCACCACGTAGAGCCACGCGCCCGTGGGGTCCACCGCGGACGCCACGGGGCCCTGGATCGGGTGGGAGAGGTCCGGGCTGACGATGGTGCTGGGCGGGAAGTCCCGGCCGTCGTTGCCGGGTTCGCCGCCGCAGCCGCCGCCGCTGATGTCGTCCACCACCGGGGTGGCCGTGTCCGCCTCGAAGGTGATGACGCCCGGCGAGGCGATGGCGCCCGAGCCGCAGGGGCCGCCGCCACCATAGAGGCCATCGCCCGGAGGCGTCGGCGAGGGGATGCCGGGCCCCGGCGTGACGACCGGGTCTTCGCGCGACCACTGCGTGGTGGCGAAGGCGCGGCTCCCATCCGGCGTCACCACGATGTCCGACACGCTGCGGGCGTGGAACGAGGACATGGTGGTGAAGCTGCGGTCGAACCCGGGCGTGTCCTGCTCCATGCCCAGGATGGTGGCGTTGGAGCGCTTGTACAGGTCCGTGCTCGCCTTGAGGACCTTGGGGTCGTCCCGATTCGACAGGTCCAGCTGGACGATGTCGCCTTGGCGGTGGAGGGTGACCAGCGCCTTGTCGTTCTCCAGCAGGGCGATGCCGCGGGGCTCGAAGCCCACCGGCAGCTCCCACAGCCGCTTGTTCGAGGAGGTATCGAAGGCTGTCACCGAGCCCTGCTCGGTGGAGTCGAGCATGGAGCTGTTCACCACGAGGAGCGTCTTGCCATCGGCGGAGACGGCCAGGCCCATGGGCTCCACGCCGACCTCGAGGCGGGCGGCCTCCGTCCACTCGCCCCGGCGGATGACGGACACGCTGCGGCTGCCGCGGTTGGAGACGTACACGGTGTCGTCGGCGCCCACGGCGACACGCTCGGGCTCCCGGCCGACCTTCACCTCGGCCACCTTGGTGTGGCTGTCGGTGTCCACCACAGCGAGGATTCCGTTGTCGGCGTCCACCGCGTAGAGGAACTTGTCAT
Organism: Hyalangium ruber; assembly: GCF_034259325.1. Taxonomy (NCBI): domain Bacteria; kingdom Pseudomonadati; phylum Myxococcota; class Myxococcia; order Myxococcales; family Archangiaceae; genus Hyalangium; species Hyalangium rubrum. The sequence goes on from NZ_JAXIVS010000016.1 coordinate 164,917, forward strand.
CGCGGCTGAGCGCCAGCGAGCCCGCCGAGGGCGTATACGTGGCCGTCGGCTTCTGCTCACAGGCGGTGAGTCCAAGGACCGCTACCAGCGCCGCGGCTAGAATCTGCTTTCTCATCGGGAGTCTCCTCCTCGGCGCAGGGGCACGGGCCATGTCCGGCCCTGGGTGTCCCGGCTGCTCCTGCGCTTGGCGTGGGAAGGCGTCCGGCCCGGTCGCCTCTTCCCCTCTCGGCCATGCATGGTGCCACCGGCGTCGACTGAAAGTCGAATGTTTCCCTACACTCCGTGTATGCCCTTGGACAGGAGAAGGGCACCCCGAGGGAAAAACGACACGCGCATACACCCCGAGGGAGGAGTAAAGGAGAGGAGTCGTGTCGCGAGCCTCCGCCCCCATCGTCCTGAGCTTCCGGCGCACCTTCGCGCTGCTCATCCTGCTGGTCGTGCTGCCCTCGGCGGGGCTGTCCGGCTTCGGGGTGGTGGCGATCATCAACGAGCGCGCGGCGGTGGAGAAGCGGCTGGAGGCGGCCTGGCACGGCACGCTGGAGGCGCTGGCGCAGGATCTTCCCCAGGTGCTGCGGCAGGCGCGCTTCGTGGAGCGGGGGGGCGCCTTCGAGCTGGTGACGCTGCAGGGGCAGGTGCTCTCGGAGACGCCCTTCTCGGTGCGCGAGGGGAAGGTGGAGTCGCCGGACGCGGCGCTGGCGGCGGCGCTCACCGCCGTGGTGGGGGACGTGCGCAACCTGCCTGCCGAGCGGACGGTGTTCTCCCTGCCGGTAGCGGGGCGGCCGGTGCTCCTGGCCACCGAGCGCGGGGGGGATGCGGTACACGGTGCCCGGCTGTCGGTGCCGACGGTGGAGGCGCTGCTGGAGGCCCGGGCCGAGCGCTACCTCAACTCTCCCGAGCCGGTGCGCTTCACCCTGCTGCCCGTCACGCGCGAGGGCGGCGAGGGGCTGGTGGGCCGGCTCGTGTCGGAGGTGGTGCAGGCGCGAGCCAATGCGCTGGGGCCTCCGGCGCTCGCCGAGCTGGTGCTCGCCCCGCCCCTGCAGGACTTCCGGCTGGTGGTGCTGCCCACGGGGGAGGACCCGGTGGCGCGCGCCTCCACGCGCAACCGGGTGGTGTACGCGGTGCTGCTGGGGCTGTTCTATCTGACGCTCACCTTCGGCGTGGTGTACACGGGGCGCGCGCTCTACCGGGAGGCGAAGCTGTCGCGCATGAAGACAGACTTCGTCTCGCTGGTGAGCCACGAGCTGCGCACCCCGCTCACCTCCATCCGCATGTTCATCGAGACGCTGGCCCTGGGGCGGCTGAAGGATCCGGCGCAGATGCAGGAGGTGCTCCAGTTGCTCACCCGGGAGACGGAGCGGCTGTCGACGCTCATCGAGCGGGTGCTGGACTGGGCGCGCATCGAGAGCGGGCGCAAGGAGTACCAGCGTGAGCCGCAGCCGGTGGACACGGTGGTGGAGGCGGCGGTGGCGGCCTTCCGCGCCCAGCGGCTGGAGGGCGGCATGGACCTGAAGGTGGACGTGCCAGGAGGCCTGCCCCGGGTGGAGGTGGACCGGGACGCGGTGGCCGGGGCGCTGCTCAACCTGCTGCAGAATGCCTACAAGTACAGCGGGCAGGACAAGCGCATCACCCTGAGCGCCCGAGCTGATGGCAAGTGGGTGGACCTCTCGGTGGAGGACAACGGGGTGGGCATCGCCCCCAAGGAGCGCAAGCGCATCTTCGAGCGCTTCTACCGGGTGGACAACCTGCTGACGCGCAAGACGGAGGGCAGCGGGTTGGGGCTGGCCATCTCCAAGCGCATCATCGAGGCGCACGGCGGACGCATCACCCTGCAGAGCGAGCCCGGCAAGGGCAGCCGCTTCACCATCCAGCTTCCGGCGAGCAAGGCATGAGCGAGCAGGCACGACGCATCCTGGTGGTGGAGGATGATTTGTCCATCCTCACGGGGCTCTCGATGAACCTGAAGTTCGAGGGCTACGAGGTGCTCCAGGCGCAGGACGGGCGCGCCGGGCTGGCCAAGGCACTGGACGAGTCGCCGGACCTGGTGGTGCTGGACCTCATGTTGCCGGAGGTGAACGGCTACGAGGTGCTCAAGGAGCTGCGGCGCCGGGGCCGGGACACGCCGGTGGTGGTGCTGTCGGCCAAGGGGCAGGAGCCGGACAAGATTCTCGGCCTGAACCTGGGCGCGGATGACTACGTGGTGAAGCCCTTCGGGCTGCAGGAGCTGCTGGCGCGCATCAAGGCGGTGCTGCGCCGGCGCTACCCTTCCGCGGGCACCCCGCCGGTGACGTTCGGGGACGTGGAGGTGGACATGGTGGGGCGCACGGTGGCGCGGGCGGGCAAGCCGGTGGAGCTGACGGCGCAGGAGTTCAAGCTGCTGGCGCACTTCCTGGCGCAGCCGGGGCGCACCTTCACCCGCGAGGAGCTGCTGTCGGGCGCGTGGGGATTCGACTACGAGGGCAGCGCACGCACGGTGGACAACTTCGTGCGCCAGCTGCGCTTGAAGTTCGAGCCGGACCCCGAGGCGCCCCGCCACTTCCTGACAGTCCGAGGCCTGGGCTACCGCTTCGATCGCTGAGACTTCACACCCTTTTGACAACCGAGGACACCATGCGCCGCCGCTACACCATCCACCGAGACGGAGACCTGCTCGTCGAGGAGCTCGACGCCGAGGGCAAGGCCATCGATCCGGAGCCCGTGCCGCCCGAGGATCGGCTCCCCGTGGAGCTGGTGGTGACTGCGCCGGACACCGAGGAGGGCCGGGCGCAGATGCTGGACCTGCTCGACCTGGCGCTGGGCATCGAGACCGAGGGGCCGCCGCCCAACCCGAACGGGCCGGCGAAGTTCAAGCTGCCCGTCATCAGCTGAGCGCCCACGGGCCTACAGGCCCGCGACGCCGATCTGCCGTGAGTCCTTCAGGTCGAACGGCTTGCCATCGAAGCGCCCGAAGCGCTCCCGAAGCGTGAGCCCGCCGGCGGTCAGCGCCTCTTCCAGCTCCTCTGGGGCGAAGTGGCGCAGCCGCAACCTGCGGATGGGCGCGGTGCCGCCGGGCAGCTTGCGCTCACGCAGGTGCAGGGCGAACAGCGGCCGACGCGGCTCCAGCGGCGCGGTGGGCGCATCCTCCTCATCGTCCCGGATGATGGCCTCGCGCGGCGGGTTGAGCACGTCGTAGATGAAGGTGCCCCCTGGCGAGAGGTGGTGACGCACCGTGGCGATGAACGCCTCCAGGTCATCCCGCGTCGCCATCAGCCCCATGGAGTGTTGCGGCGCGAGCACCAGCGGGAAGCGCTCCTCCAGGCGCAGCGCTCGCACGTCGGAGACCACGAAGCGCGCCCGCTCGGAGACCTCGACCGACTCGGTGGTGCGGCGCTCCTCGGCCGCGCGGACCATCGCCTCGGAGGCATCCACCCCCACCGCCGCGAAGCCATGCCCGGCAAGCGACCAGGGCACTCGCCCGTTGGCCGCACCCAGCACCAGCACCGGCCCCCCACGCTCACCCGCCTGGCGTGTGTAGAAGAGGAGGTCCGGCTCCTGGCCTACCAGCGAAAGTGGCGCGCGGCCGCGACCGTCGTTCCCGCTCATCGTCCCGGGTGTAGCACGGTGTGCTGCAATCGGGGGCAGGAGGCTGCACTGCGTGGGAACTCCCGTACCCTCCACCTGTCTGGCAACCAACGGCGCGCTCTGCCCACGAGGCACCGGCCCCTGGCATCCCGCTTGCTCTGACTCCAAGTAGCACGGGTGTCAGCGGACACACGTCTTTCCTCGTGGGGTAGGTGGCATATGAAGCGCGGGTGGCGGTGGGCGGGCTCGCTCGTCATGGCGAGTCTGGTGTGGACGGCGGGCTGCACGAGCAGCAGCGGTAGTGACACTTCGGAGCAGGGCAATCCGGGTCTGGATGACCCGACTCCGCCAGAGGTGCTCCCTCCGGTGGTGAACCCTCCGGCGACGAATCCTCCGGTGACGAATCCTCCGGAGCAGGAGGCGCCTCCGAGCAATCCTCCTCCGAGCAATCCTCCCCCCAGCAACCCGCCTCCGACGGATCCTCCTCCGACGGAGAACCCGCCTCCGCCTCCTCCGGTGGTCGTCCCGCCTCCGACGACGGCGGGCTGGGAGTTCTACGGCGTGAACGAGGGCGGCCCGAGCGTGGTGTACGGCGTGACGGCCGATGAGGGCGGCAACGTCTGGGTGGCCGGCGGCGAAGAGGGGCTCTTCCTGCTGAAGCCGGGGGCCACGAGCTTCCAGCGCTACACCATGACGGACGGCCTGAGGCCCTACGGCTACATGGCGGATGGCAGCATTCCGCAGGGCCTGCCGCCCTACCTCAAGGTCATCTCCGTGGCCGGTGGTCCGGCGGGCACCGTCTTCGTGGGCTACGAGGGCCAGCCGGGCACGGGCTATGACCACTGCGAGAACAACTGGGACGGCCCCAACCCCATCCCGGCTCGGTACAAGAGCGGGGACGCGGACAAGGTGACGCTGTTGTCGGATGGCACCTTGAACGTGGTGCACTACGACATCTTCTCCGGTCCGAACGTCGTCGGGGACGAGCCGCAAGGCCGCGAGAAGCTCTGCAACGTGCTGCGCATCGCCTACGACAAGCGGACGCAGAGCGTGTGGTTCGGTGGCAACCACGGCTTTGCCCGGGGCGACGCGCTCTTCGAGGGCAACCCCGCCTGCAACGGGCAGCACTCGTGCGCCGGCCTCACCGAGCACGTCCACCCGGCCATCAACGCCTACGTCTACTCGCACCAGTCCGAGGACAAGGTGAAGTACCCGGATGACAAGTCGAAGTGGCGCGTCCGGGGCGCACTGCTAACCGACGCCTACTACGGCGTGGCGGTGGACCCGAGCGGCGATGCGTGGTTCGGCGGCGCGGACCGCTCCACCCGCTTCCGCTACGTCAGCAGCTCCGGCGACATCAACAAGCCGAACTACTGGCGGGCGCAGGTGATGTCGGAGGGCAAGGAGTACGCCTGGAACCGCTACGACGTCTGGACGGACACGGTGGGCGAGCCGCAGATGTCCCGACCCGAGCAGCGCACGGGGGACCATGTCTCCGGCATCGCGCTCACGCGAGACGGCAGTGTGTGGATGGGCTCGTTCTCCAACGGCCTGGCGCAGATGACGCCCGAGGGCGTGGTGAAGCAGCGCATCAGCGCGCAGCTGGCGGACCGCAAGGGCCTGGTCTCCGCGGTGGCGGCCGACCCGCTGGATGACAGCGTGTGGGCGGGCACGTACTGGGGTGGCGGCTTGAGCCGGGTGAAGGGCTCCACGGTGGCCCACTACGGCGTCCCGGTGTTCGGCATGGACCTGACCATGTCGCGCGTCTCGGATGTCCAGGTGGACACCTCGGGCGACAAGCGCCGCATCCTGGTGGGCTTCATGGGCTACACGCGCACCAGTGACAACCGCTGGGTGGCCGGCTCCATCGGCATCTACAAGGGCGACTGACGCCCCCAGGCCGCGCCACGGCCTGGAGCCCACCGCGGCCGCGCTCCTTATATAAGGAGCGCGGCCGTGGTCTTTTGGGAGTGTTACGTTCCTCCCATGCCGCGATGGTTCAACACCGCTGGCCCCTGCAACCCGGCCAACCACTACATGATCCCCGCCTCGCGGCGCCTGCCCGAGGTGCGGAGACTGATCGAGCAGGAGAACTACTTTGTCGTCCACGCCCCTCGGCAGGTGGGCAAGACGACCGCCCTGCTCTCGCTGGCCAGCGAACTCACCTCGGAAGGGCGGCATGTGGCCGTCCTGGTTTCCATGGAAGTTGGCGCCGCCTTCCCCAAGGATATTGGCGCCGCCGAGGCCGCCATGCTCGACAGCTGGCGCAGCGCGGCGCGTGCTCAGCTTCCCTCTGCGTCGACTCCTCCTGCCTTCCCGGATGCGCCACCCGGCCGTCGCATCGGCACCGCGCTCGAAACCTGGGCCCAGGCAGTCCCCACCGCCCTGGTCATCTTCCTGGATGAAATCGACGCGCTCCGCGATGAAGTGCTGGTGTCCGTCCTGCGCCAGCTGCGCGACGGCTACCGCAACCGCCCGAAGCTCTTTCCTTCTTCCCTGGCGCTCGTCGGACTGAGAGACGTGCGCGACTACAAGGTAGCCGCAGGCGGCGGCGACACGCTGGGCACCGCGAGCCCCTTCAACATCAAGGTCGAGTCGCTCACCCTGCGCAACTTCACCCGCGACGAGGTGGCCGAGCTCTACGCCCAGCACACGGCGGATACAGGCCAGCCCTTCCTCCCAGAGGCCGTGAACCGGGCCTTCTACTGGTCACAAGGCCAGCCCTGGCTGGTCAACGCCCTGGCCCGGCAGATGGTGGAGCAGTTGGTGCCCGATCCGGCCCAGCCCCTCACAGCCGCCCACGCGGATGCGGCCAAGGAGATCCTCCTGCGCCGCCAGGACACGCACCTGGACAGCCTGACCGAGCGCCTGCGCGAACCACGCGTGCGCGGCATCCTCGAGCCCATTCTCGCGGGCCTCGTCCTGGGAGATGTGCCCAGCGATGATCTGCGCTTCGTCCAGGATCTGGGCCTGGTGCGCATGGCGGAGAAGGGAGGGTTGGAGATCGCCAACCCGCTGTACCGGGAGATCATCCCCCAGGTGCTGGCGAACACGGCCTTTGCCTCCCTGCCGCCTCAATCCGTCACCTGGCGCCGGGCCGACGGACGCTTGGACATGGAGCGCCTCATGGAGGCATTCCTCGCCTTCTGGCGGCAACACGGCCAACCCCTGCTGGGCACGGCCCCCTATCATGAGATCGCTCCGCACCTGGTGCTGATGGCCTTCCTGCACCGCGTGGCCAACGGAGGCGGCACGCTGGAGCGCGAGTACGCCATCGGCACCGGGCGCATGGACTTGTGTCTGCGCTACGGCCCCGACACGTTGGCCCTAGAGCTGAAGGTATGGCGTGACGGGGAGAAGGACCCTCTGGACGATGGGTTGGCCCAGCTCGACGGATACCTGGCCGGGCTGGGGCTCACTACGGGCTGGCTGGTCATCTTCGACCGACGCAGCGGGCAGCCCCCCATCGCCGAGCGCACCCAAGCCACCCAGGCGCTAACGCCCGCGGGACGGCGTGTCACCGTCCTGCGGGCCTGACGCTACCCGTCAGCTCACTTCGGCAGCGTGCGGTACTTCTCGAAGAGGGCCTGCTGCCGGCTGGTGAGCGGCACCTGCTTGCCACCCAGCCACATGCCCAGCGGGCGGCTCGAGGACTCCAGCGGATCTCCGTTCCACAGCACCAGGTCCGCCACCGCGCCCGGGGCCACGCGCCCACCGTCCACGCCGAACGCCTCCGCCACGTTCGAGGTGATGGCGCGCAGCGCCTCCGTGTGCGGCAGGCCCCACGCCACCGCGTTGCCCGCCTCCTGGGGCAGCGTACGCACCATGTGCGCCTCGCCCAGCGTGGAGAACAGCACCTTCACCCCCGCCGCGCTCAGCAGCGCCGCCGAGTCCAACCGGCTGCTCAGGCCGTCGAAGCTCTGGGGCAAGTTCTGCGTCGGGTGGATGATGACCGGCACCTTCGCCGCGGCCAGCTCCTTGGCCACCACCCACGCCTCATCGCCTCCCGCGAGGATGAGCTTGAGCCCGTACTCGCGCCCCAGCTCCAGCGCCGCGAGCATGTCCCCCGCCCGGTCCGCCGCCACCACCACTGGCAGCGTGCCCGCGAGCACCGGCTGCAGCGCCTCCAGGTCCAGCCGGCTCGCCGCCACCGGGCGCATGCGGTTCTGCTCGAACTCTCCCCTGCGCTTGCCGTACTCCCGCGCGTCGAAGAGCACCTCGCGCAGCCGCTCCAGCACCATGGAGCGCGAGCCCGCCACCGCGTAGCGCCCCCCCATGCCCAGGCTCACGTGGAGCGCCAGCTGCGAGCGCCGCAGGCTCCCATCCGTCGCCACCCACGCGCTCTGCCCCGACACCAGCCCGCCGCTCGGCACCGCCCCCGCCGCCGTCACGCCGCCCAGCCGCGCCACCGGGAACAGCGCCGAGGCCGGGTTGATGCCATCCGACGCCCGCAGCGCCGCTCGAATCGGATCCTTCCCGGGCTCATCCCCCCGAGGCCCCACGTCGAACGTCGTCTCCTCCGCCATCACCTCCGTCAACCCCAGGCCCGAGAAGGCCTCCATGAAGCCCGGCGTCAGCAGCCGGCCCTTGCCCTCCACCACGCGGCACCCGGCCGGCAGCGTCCCCGCCGCCCCCGCCTGCACCCGCGACACCTTCCCGTTCTCCACGACGACCGAGGCCTCCTTCACCCACTCGGTGCCCGTGAAGACCGTCACGCCCTGGAACGCCGTACACGCCTCGCCCTGCACCGGCAGGGGCTGGGCGCACGCGCGGTCCTTCGAGGCATCACACCGGGCCGCCAGCCCCAGGTCCTTCAGCGCCGGAACGGCCGCCGGCTGCGCCACCAGCCGCGCCGAGCCCAGCGCGCGCTCGCCCACCTCGAAGTCGCTCGGCTCCGCCGGGCCCGTGGCCGCGTCGAAGGTGAGCACGCCATCGGCCCACACGCGCTGCGCCCGGGCGTAGACGCTCAGCGGGTGCCCCTTCCACAGCACCACGTCCGCCATCTTCCCCGCCTCCAGCGAGCCGGTGCGGTCCTCCACCCCCATCACCCACGCGGCCTGCAGCGTCACCCAGCGCAGCGCCTCCTCCTCGGAGATGGGGATGCCGGACTCGCGCGCCCGCCACATCGCCTTGCCCGCCTCCTGGTTCAGCCGCTGGATGCCGTACGCCGAGTCCGAGTGGATGACGACGCGCGCCCCAGCCTGGCTGAGCAGGCCCGCGTTCTCCGGGATCCCGTCCCACGCCTCCATCTTGAAGCCCCACCAGTCGGCCCACGTGGCGGAGGCCACATCCTTGGCCGCCAGCTTGTCGCGCAGCTTGTAGGACTCCAGCGCGTGGTGGAACGCGCGGATGGCGAAGCCGTTCTCCTCGGCCACCTGGAGCATCACCTCCATCTCGTCGGCGCGGTAGCAGTGGTTCTGCACCAGGATCTCTCCGCGCAGCACCTGCGCCAGCGTCTCCAGCTTCAGGTCGCGCATGGGCGGCGGGCCCGCCTCCTCCGGCTTCTTCGACTTCTTCTTCTCGAAGTCCTCCAGCTTGTTGAGGTAGTCGCGCGCTTGCAGGAAGGCCTGCCGGTAGCCGGCCACGTTGGCCATGCGCGTGGAGGGCGCCATCTGGCGGCCCTGCCCGTAGACGCGGCGCGGATTCTCTCCGCACGCCATCTTCAGCACGTCCTTGGCCCCCGGAAAGCGCATCTCCACCGCCGAGCGGCCAAAGTGCAGCTTCACCGGGAAGCCCCGCCCGCCGATGAGGTTGGCGCTGCCCGGCAGCACCAGCAGGGAGGTGATTCCGCCCGCCGCCGCGCGGCGCAGGCCCGGGTCCTGCGGCCAGAAGCTGTGCTCGGCGTCCACCTCGGACGTCACCGGCGCGGTGGCCTCGTTGCCCTCATCATTGGCGAAGCTCGCGGGCGTGGAGTACACGCCCAGGTGGCTGTGCGCGTCGATGATGCCGGGCGTCACATAGAGGCCGGTGCCGTCGATCTCCTCGGCGCCCGGAGGCGAGGCCACCTCCGCGTTGCGCCCCACCGCGACGAGCTTCCCATCGGCGAAGGCCACCGCCCCGTCCTCGATGGCGGGCCCGGTGGCGGGCATCACCGTGGCGTGGCGGATGACGACGGCGCGGGACTGACTCCACGTCCGCCCCGCCTCGGTGGGAATGACGGGCAGGGAGGCGGAGGCCTCCGAGCTCGAGGTGGAGGAAGTGGTCGCGCAGGAGACCAGCAGGGGCAGCAGGGCAAGGTAGCGCATACGGCGCCCCCTCTATCACGCAAGGCCACAGCGCGCGCGGGTTCACCCGCCACGGCTACACTGTGTGGGAGTGCCCGGCACAATGCGTCAACCGGGAAATCACCTCCGAGCCCAAAGCCCACTACAATCCCCGCCGTTCATGTCTTCAGGCCCGTCAGGTCCCATTCCCCTCCACACCGTCGTCGGCGCTCGGGCGCAGGCCGATCGGCTCGCGGCGCAGCAGTTCCACCTGGTGCTGCTGGACACCGAGCGCGCCGGCACCGTGTACCCGCTGTCCGGCGAGCTGCTGCGGATCGGCAAGGCCCCCGAGAACGACGTCGTCATCGACCACCCCACCGTCAGCCGCAACCACCTGGTGGTGCGCCGCCAGGGAGACCGGTTCCTCGTGCAGGACCTGGACTCCACCAACGGCACCTTCCTGGACGGAGCCCAGGTGCGCGAGGCCTACCTGCGTCCGGGCGCGCTCCTGGAGGTGGGCGATGTGCGCCTGCGCTTCAGCCCCCAGGTGGCGCCGGTGCAGATCGACCCGTCCACCGAGGACCGGCTGGGGGACCTGGTGGGCCGCAGCGTGCCCATGCGGCAGATCTTCGCCCTGCTGCAGCGCATCTCCACCACGGACTCCACCATCCTCCTGGTGGGGGAGACGGGGGTGGGCAAGGGCGCCGCGGCCAAGGCCATCCACAAGCTGTCGCCGCGCGCCACCGGGCCGCTGGTCGTCTTCGACTGCGCCTCCGTCTCCGACTCGCTCATCGAGAGCGAGCTGTTCGGCCACGAGAAGGGCGCCTTCACCGGCGCGGTGAGCCAGCGCATCGGCTGCCTGGAGCGCGCCCACGGGGGCACGCTCTTCTTGGATGAAATCGATGACCTCGCCCTGGACCTGCAGCCCAAGTTGCTGCGCGCCATCGAGGACCGGGAGTTCCGCCGGCTGGGCGCCTCCACCGCCGTCTCCTTCGACGCGCGCATCGTCGTGGCGAGCAAGAAGGACCTGTGGGCGGAGACGCAGGCGGGCCGCTTCCGCGAGGACCTCTACTTCCGGCTCTCCGTCTTCACCGTGAGCCTGCCGTCGCTACGAGACCGCAAGGAGGACATCCCCCTGCTGGTGGACTCCTTCGCGGGCGAGGGGCTGTGGTCCCGGCTGCCGGAGCGGGTGCGCGAGCAGTTCCTGGGGCACACGTGGCCGGGCAACGTGCGCGAGCTGCGCAACGCCATGGAGCGGGCGCGGCACATGGCGGACATCCCCGAGCTGGCGGGGGACGGGCTGCTGCGCGAGTTCACCCGGGAGGCGCCCGCGGTGGAGGGCGACGCGCTGCCGGTGGAGTTCACCGGGCCCTTCAAGACATGCAAGGACGAGCTGGTGCGCGCCTTCGAGCGCGAGTACCTCACGCGCCTGCTGGGACGTACGAAGGGCAACATCGCCCGCGCGGCGCGCGAGGCCGAGCTGGACCGCAAGCACCTCTACTCTCTGCTTCACAAGTACGGTCTGGTACAGAGCGAGGGGGACTGACCCCGGTCCTCACCCTGGAGGGAAAACACACCGTATGAACCGCACTTTCCGGCTGCTGATGGCGCTGAGCCTGACGATGATGTCGCTGCACGTATCGGCCTGCTTCGGCAAGTTCAACCTCACGCGGGCGATGTGGGACTTCAACAAGAACATCTCCGGCAACAAGTTCGTGCAGTGGGCGGTGTTCCTGGTGATGGTCATCGTCCCCGTGTACGGCGTGGGCGTGCTGGTGGACTCGCTGGTCATCAACAGCATCGAGTTCTGGACGGGGGAGAACCCCGTCTCGAGCGTGGGCGGCACGGACGGGAACACGCGCGTGGTGCGGGTGAGCCCGGAGGAGACGCTGCGACTGTCACGGGTGCCGGGCTCGGACGTGATGAAGGTGGAGGTGGAGCGCGCGGGCCAGGCGCCGGTGGTGCGCTACTTCGAGCCGCTGGAGGACGGCATGGCGGTGCGTGACGACTCGGGCGCGCTGGTCATCCAGGCGCGGCAGCAGGCCGACGGCGCGGTGGCGGTGACGGATGGCACGGGCGCGACGATGGCGATGCACTCCTCCGAGGCGGTGGCGCACGCGCGGCAGATGCTCCTGAGCGATGGCCCGGTGGGGCTGGCGCAGTACGCGCGGCACCAGGGCGCGCTCTCCGAGAGCGTGGCCGAGCTCTGCACGAGCCCGCGGTAGCCCGCGGGGTGGAGCTGGCCTCGCTTACCCTCTGATCGAGCAGGCCAGCGCCCCCTCGTTTTTGCGGTTCCCATTTTCCGCCGCTCCGCCAGTCTCTCTCCTCAAGAGGAGAGCGCCCTGAGTCCGCCCACCCCACAACCCCGCGCGTCCAGAGGCACGCGGTATGGATGACGCCCAGCTGGCCCAGCTGTACGAGCGCTACGGCTTCCTCATCCATCGCCGGTGTCTGCAGCTGGTGCGCCGCCCCGAGGACGCGGAGGACGCGCTCCAGGAGACCTTCCTGCGGGTGAAGCGCTATGGCGCCCCGCGCGAGGGCGGCGCGACCCTGGCGTGGCTCTACACCATCGCCCAGCGTTGCTGCTTCGACCTCATGCAGAAGCGCGGGCGCGAACCCGCCGCCGAGGAGGAGCAAATCGCGGCCCTGGAGGCCCAAGGCGAGGGCTCTCCCGAGGACGCCGACCGCCGGGCGCTGCTGGGATTGGCGCTGCGCCAGCTCGACGACAAGACACGCGACATTGGCGTGCTGCACTTCCTGGGCGGCTACACCCAGGAAGAGGTGGCCGAGCAGACCGGCTATTCGCGCCGCACCATCGGCAAGAAGCTCCAGCAGTTCGAGGACCGCATCCGCCAGCTGTGGCAGTCGCGAGACCGCCTCCAGGAGAGACGATGAACTCCACCCCTCTGCCACCCTCCCCTCGCGGTCCCCACTGCCCGCCGGCGGCCCTGCTCGAGGCGATGAGCGCGGGAGAGGCCGCGCCCGAGTCCACCCGTGTCCACGTGGAGGGCTGTCCCGACTGCAGCGGGCAGCTCAAGGCGCTCACCGCCGGCAGCGAGGCCTTCATGCGCGCCCGTCCCCCCGAACTCTTCCTGCGGCAGGTGGAGCGGCGCGCGGCCTCCGCGCCTCGTCCCGGCCTGAGACGGTGGCTGCCCCTGCTCGGCGCCTGCGTGCCGGTGCTGGCGCTGCTCGTGCTCGTGCCGCGCCTGGTGGCGCAGAACGGCGTGCGCGAGAAGGGTGATGGCTTCCGCGTGGTGGCCGCCCGCGCGGGAGGGGCTCCGGAGTTGCTCGGCGCGGATGCCCAGGTGCGGCCGGGAGATGCGCTGCGCTTCGCCTATGAGGCTCCCGAGGCCGGACACCTGCTGGTGCTGGAGCTGGATGGACGAGGCGCCGCCAGCGTCTTCTACCCCTACGGCGCGGCCACCTCCGCTCCCCTGGGGGCCGGGCAGCGCGAGTTCCTCCCCGGCAGCGTGGTGCTCGATGACGCACCCGGCCCAGAGTGGCTCCTGGCCGTCTTCTCTCCCCGTCCCCTGGAGGCCGCGCCCCTGCTCGAGGCGCTGCGCACCCAGGCGGGCCGCGCCGAGCCCACCCTCTCCTGCCCCGACTGCCGCGTGAGTACGCTCCGCCTCCAGAAGCGCCCATGACCCTGTCGCACCTGCTCCGATTCCTCCCCGCGGCGCTGTTGCTCCTGTCGCCCCTGCGGACCGATGCGGCCACCGTGCGCCTGCTGGTGGCCATCGGCGCCAACGTGGGGGACCCCGACGACGCCGTGCTGAGCTTCGCGGACGACGACGCCGAGCGCGTGCGGCAGCTCTTCGTCGAGCTGGGCGAGGTGCGCGCCGACCGCGCCTATCTGGTGGTGAACTCGCCGGCGGCGGTGGTGCGCCAGAAGCTGGCGGAGGTGGCCGGCCGCATCGCCGAGCTGCGCGCGGCGGGCGATGACGCGGTGCTCATCCTCTACGCCTCGGCGCACGCGAAGGGCGGCGTGCTGCACCTGGCGGGAAGCCACTTGGCCCTCTCCGAGCTGAGAGACAGCGCGCGCCAGGCGGGAGCCCGGCTCAGCGTGCTGCTGGTGGACGCATGCGAGAGCGGCACCCTGGCGCGGCGCAAGGGCGGCAGCGCGGGCCCGGAGTTCGCGGTGTCACTGGAGCAGCTGCCCCTGCACGGCCAGGTGATCATCTCCTCCAGCGGTCCGGGAGAGAGCTCCGAGGAGTGGGACTCGCTCAAGGGCTCGCTCTTCACCCACCACCTGCTCACGGGCCTGCGAGGAGACGCGGACGCGGAGGGAGACGGGCGGGTGTCGCTCTCCGAGGCCTACGCCTACGCCTACCGGCGCACGGTGGCGGGCGCGGCGGGCCCGGGCCAGCACCCGGCCTACGCGTGGGAGCTCTCGGGCACCGGCGAACTCATCCTCACCGAGCCGAAGGTGGCCCGCAGCGCGCTCATCTTCCCCGCGCAGCTCTCGGGCCGCTACGTGGTGGCGAGCCAGCCGAGGCCGGACGTGGTGGCCGAGGTGGACAAGGCCCCCGGGCGTCCCCTGCGCCTGGCCGTGCCGCCGGGCCGCTACCTGCTGCGCAAGCGCGCGGGCCAGAGCACCGGCCTGCTCGAGGTGGAGCTGCCCTACGGGGGCGAGCGCCAGGTGCGCGAGGAGGAGCTGACGTGGCGCCGCTACACCGAGGTGGCGCTCAAGGGCGGCTACATGGAGCTGCGCAACTCGGCGCTGCTGGGCCTCGCGCGGCTGGAGAGCGCGCCCGTGCGAGACACGGGAACGCGGCTGTCGGCAGGCCTGGGCTATCGCCATAGCTGGGGCCCCTGGTGGGCGCTGGGCACCGTCAGCTTCACCCAGGCCCGTTACCCCGCCGTGGAGCTCCAGGTACGCGAGCGCGCCCTTGGCGCCGGAGTGGCCGGCGGCTACCGCTGGCTGAGCTGGGCGCTGGTCCCCCACGTGGGCCTGGGCCTCGAGCTCACCGGGGTGGAGCAGCGGCTGCGAAGAGACCGGGAGGAGGAGATCCAGGACACCGTCGGCGAGCCGCTGCCCACGCGCCGGGCGCTGGGCGTGGGCGTGGGCCCGCTGCTGGGAGTGGAGGTTCCCCTGCCCGGCCAGGCCTTCGCGCTCCTTCAGGGGCAGGTGCTCCTGCGCTACCTGCCCAGCCAGGAGCAGTCCGCCCTGCGGCCCGCGGCACTCCTCTCCGCGGGAGCCGGCTGGCGTTTCTGAAGTGGCTCTGGCGGTCAGCGCCCGGCTGCGGCGGGCGCGGCGCTCGCGCTCATGACCGGCTCGAGGAAGCTCTCGAGGGTCGAGCGAATCTGCTGACGTGTCTCGGGCGGCACGCCCGTCCGCCCTTCGCCCAGGCTCTTCTGGTGGGCGTCCGCGAGCCCGAAGAGGAGCTCCGTGCGCGCCTTGCCGTCGACGCTGTCCTTCAACGTGAAGCCCGAGTGTGCCTGGAAGACGGCCTGCCATCCCTGGCGGACTTCACCCCAGAAGTCCTGGGCTTGCGTCCAGTAGGCGTCCGCCTCCGGCAAGCTCACCTCCTGGGGCTGGCGCGTGTAGAGGTTGACGCCCCGCTCTCGCGCCAGCGCATGCTGCGTGGGACCGAGCACCACCTTGAGGCTGTCCTGCTCGTGTACCCAGCCCGTGGGAGTCATCACATGCCGGTTGGTGCCGACCAGGGCGTCGTAGTCGCTGCGCTTGGTGTACTCACGGCGCGGCAGCGGCCGCCACGTCTCCCGAGACTCCCAGGCCGATAGGCCGCGGGAGTGGTTCCACCGCCCGGAGCCCTCATACCGAGGCCCATCATCCACTTCGAACACCGCCTGACTCCAGGTACACCGGGCCTCGTCCGAGGACAGGACGCGGCGCTCCCACGAGCGGCGTCCGCGGAACTCGAGCAGCTCGGTGTCCTCGAACGTCCAGTCCTGGCGCCAGTGCTTGAGGGGAGAGCGCTTGCCGTCCCGCTCCACCACCAGGATGTGCTGGAGCGATACCCGCCCCGGCGTGTCCTCCAGCACCAACACCTGCTCCGTCGCGTTGGCGCGGTAGGGCGCCCGAAGCGCGTAGCCCTCATGGAGGCTCACGGTCTCGTCAAAGGCGAACTCCACCCGGTAGTTCCCCACCATTTTCAGAATGGCGGCCCTGTCCTGCTCCGGGTTGCACTCCACGGTGGGAACGATGTTCCTCGGGGCGCAGGCCACGGCCAATGCCAGCGTGGCCAGGGCAGGCCACGGGAAAGAGGTCCTCTCTCGGTGTCTCGGGACAGGGGCGAATGCGCTCATGCACGGTCTCCTCGGCGGAAAGGCGCACAGCAATATTGAAAATGCGAATCGTTATCAACTACCTTGCGCGCACTGGGAAGGCATTCCCATGTCGAAAGAAAGGATCTGAACAATGAGCACCCGTACCGAGGTTCGGTCGATGAAGCGCACGGCCCAGGCCATCTGGGCGTTGTCCGTGATGACGATGGGTCCCCTCGTGGTGGGCTGCGGCACCGATGAGCCCGAGCCCGTGCAGCGGTGTGAGGCCAGCGCGGTGCGCTGCACCGAGCAGAGCATCGACAAGCTGGATCTGCTCACCACGGTGTCCACGGCGGAGATCCGCGAGGAGGGAACCGCCGCGGGCGAGTTCCACACCTATGTGGACGCGCGCGCGGGCGGCTCCGTGCCCAACCAGGCCTATACCTACGTCAGCTTCACGGAGCAGGGGCTGAACCGGGTGTCGGTGGATGACCAGGCGGCGCTCGCCTCGACGGACTGGGACATCGCCTTCCGCCGCTTCATCATCCGGGTGAACAGCGGCGTGTCGGGGCCCTCGTGCATCGCCGTGGCCCGGGCGCCGCAAGGCACCTCCTTCGAGTCCGTGACGCGCGTGGACTCGGCGTGGGAGTTCCGCTCCGAGAGCTACTTCAACGAGACGTGTGAGTTCGTCGAGGACGACACGGGCATCGGCGCGCCGGCGGCGCAGATGGCCAGCTACTGGAGCTACCAGAGCTGCCTGGCCATGACGGGCAACGTCTTCGTGCTGCGGCTGGCGGACGGCCGCCATGTGAAGCTGCAGGTGACGAGCTACTACGAGCCCTCCGTGCAGACGGTCTGCAACCAGTCGGGGAGCGCGCCCCAGCCGAGCGGCGCCGCGCAGTTCCGCGTCAGGTGGGCCTTCCTGCCATGAGGTGGCTGGCACTGCTGCTCCTGCCCGCCGTCGGGTGTGGGCCGGTGGGCGTCGAGCCTGACGCCCTTGGGCTGCACCACGGAGAACTGCTGGCGGGAGTGCGTCCCACGTCCCCCTCTGCCAGTCTTCCGCGCTTCGAACCGGACGAGCAGGTGGAGTCAGCAGTGTCACCGGGCGGAGGGTTCCGCATTCACTTCACCCGCGGCGGGCCCAATGCGGTGCCGGCAGCGGACGCGGACGGCAATGGCATCCCGGACGCGGTCGACGTCGTGGCCGGGACCTACGACCGGGTCTCGGCCTTCTACGCCTCCCTGGGCTACCTCCCGCCGCCAGGGGACTCCTGGCTGACGGAGGGAAACGGCGGCGATGGGCTCTTCGATGTCTACCTGGTGGACTTCGCGAGGCGGGCGGACGGGGCGTTCCGGCTGGACGGCTGCCAGGAGCCGGAGACGCGCTGCACGGGGCACATGCTCCAGGAGAACGACTTCGCCGGCTACAGCTACCGCTCCTATGCGGAGGCGGTGGACACGCTGGCCAGCCATGAGTTCTTCCATGCGGTGCAGGCCGCCTACCACCCCGGCCTTGGAAACATCGCGTCGGAGGGCACCGCGGTGTGGGCGACCGAGCGCTTCTCCCCGGCGCTGGAGGACCTGGAGCACTTCACCTCGGCGTACATGGAGCGCCCGGACCGCAGCCTGGTGGTGGATCCGGACGGGCCGGGGACGTTCAGCTACGGCTCGTCGCTCTTCTTCCAGTTCTTGAGCGAGCGCTTCGGGGATCGGGTCATCCTCTCGATGTGGGAGGAGAGTACCCGCACCCCGGCGGTCCTCTGGCCTTCGCTGGTGGACACGGTCCTGCGCCGCGAGTGGAGCGCTGACTTCGACGTCGCCTTCGCCGAGTTTGCCCAGTGGAACCTGGCCACCGGCTCACGCGCCCGCCAGGGCCAGGGCTACGCGCGTGGCGAGGGCTATGCCGAGCTCTCCCCCACCCCCAAATCCTTCCCGGTCGATGAGGCCTCGGTGCGGGTGGCTGCCGCCTCGACGCGGTACTTCGAGGTGGAGGGCGGAGCCGAGAGCGTCTCGGTGAGCTTCCAGCCCACGGAGGACGCGGAGCCGGGAGCGCTCCACCTGCTGGTGGCGGCGGAGGGCAACGGAGAGCTCCGGGTGGTCCGAGCGGACGGGCCCGGTCCTCTGGTGGCACAGGTGTCCGCCACGGATGCCACCCGCGTGGTGGTGGCGGTCGTGGACGGACGTCACCAGGGCCTGGGGCGCTATGGGCGGCTGTGCATCGCCGACATCGCCACCAGCACCCCTTGCGAGCTCCCCTCGAATGAGCCGTCAGCGCCAGACGCGAGCGGGGGCTGTCAATCCGCCCCCGGTGGCGTGTCCTGGGCGCTGCCGCTGATCCTGCTGCTGGGGTGGCTCAGGAAGGCTGCACCCGCCCCCAGCGGACCTGCATCATCGCGGGAGTCCCCACCGCGTCGTAGTAGGAGACGATCTGGATCTTGAAGAAGGCGCCTTCGTCCGTGCGCAGCACGTAGACCTGGCTGCGGGGCGTGAGCAGGTGCGTCCTCGGGTCGTAGCTGTACCAGTTCTCTCCCGCCTCGAAGGCGGTGTCGGGCTGGGTGTTCTCGTCGTCACCGTCCTCCGCGTCGGTGACGTAGCCCGTCGCGGGCGCCTGTTGTACCTGCGCGAAGTCCACGCCAGTCAGCAAGGCCACCTGGACCCCTCCCCCGCCGTTCACGCCTCCCCGGGTGCGGATGTGGAAACGCTGGAAGGCCACATCCCACTTCATGTCCTGCGCGGCGTCCGCCTGGCGGCCTTGATCCAGGTCCAGGCCGATCCACACCTCGCTGCTCGTCGCGTCGACGGTGGTGGTGAAGGTGCCGTCGCCGTGGTCCACGTGCTTCACGTTGGGATCCTGGGGCACCTGCTCCCCGGGATCTTCGTTGTCAGGGGGCTCTCCGGGGTCCGGCAGAAGATCCGGGCCGCAGGCCGCCATCCACCCCGCGAGGAGCAGACACGGAAGGAGGGGCAGGGAGCGAGAAGACGGAACACGCATGAGAGACTCCTGTGAGCAGGGGGAGGCGTCAGAGCTGGGCGGAGATGCCGGCCTGGAACGTGCGCGGCAGGATGGGCAGGTCCTCCGGGTTGCCTGCCGCGGCCAGGTTGGTGCCCGCCACGAAGAGGCGGAGGCCCGCCGGGAGCTGCTGGGAGATCCGCGCGTCCACGGAGACGTACGGCTTGGCCTTGTAGGGATCGGCGACGCCATCCCCGTCCACGTCCGGGTAGAAGGGCCGGGAGCCCACGAGAGCGCCGCGCACCCACGCCTCCAGCCCCCAGGGCCGGAAGCGCCATGTCACCTGGCTCGTGAAGCGGTGGCGTGCCTGTCCCTCCAACGGTTGATCCGTCTCACGGTCCCGGCCATCGGTAAGCGTGTAGCTCGCGTCCACGGTGAAGCCGCCAGGAATCTTCTGGCGCAGCCCGAGCTCGCCACCCCGGACGCTCGCCCGCTCGAGGTTGGTGTAGACGAAGTTCTGCCCCTGCGCGTCCTGCCGGAGGGAGATGCTGATCATGTCTCGCAGGGAGTGCTGGAAGCCGCTCACCCACAGCAGCGAAGGCGCGGCGGGCCGGAACTCCACGGACAGGCTCAGACTGCGTGAGCGCTCGGGCTGCAGGTCCGGATTGCCGCGCACCGTGTAGCCGACCGAGGGGTTCTCGAAGTCGAGCAGCAGCTCCTGGAAGCTGGGCGCGCGCAGGCCCCAGCCATAGCTGGCCCGGAGCGTGAGCGCCGACAGCGGATCCAACCGCAGCGCGAGCCGAGGAGTCAGGGCCGGACCGAACTGCGAGTCCAGGTCGAGGCGTGCTCCAGGCACGAGGACCAGGCGCGGCTGGAGCAGCGCCGTCCAACTGTCCTGAGCGTAGAGCGACGCGCGCCCCCGCCGGCCGCGCCCTCCCTCCAGCCGGTCCGCCGCCAGGTGCTCTCCGAGGAACTCCACGCCCGAGACGAGCGCATGCCGCTCTCCCAGCCGGGTGTCGAGCTGTCCACCGAGCCGCGCGAGCTGATCCCGGGTGTCCTCCACCGAGTCGAGCGTGGAGGCGTTGCGCTGGTCGAGCACGTAGCGCCGCTTGAACCCCGTGTAGTTCGCCTCGGCGCGCAGGGACATCGCATCGCTGAGCTTCCATGAAGGCGCCAGCAGCACGGTGAGCGTGTCGTCCCGGCTGGCACGATCGAAGGTGGCGCCCGTCTCTCCCAGGTCCACGCCCCGCTGGACGCGGCGAGCGTAGGACACCGTGCTGGTGAGCCCCCGCTGCTCGCCGTTCAAGTCCCCGCGCGCCGAAACCTGGAAGCCCGCCAGGCTGCTGCCCGTGGTGCCGATGTCCGCGGGTTCCAGATCATAGGCGTCGCGGCGCTGGAGCCCTCCGCTCACCCGCACGCCCCAGCCCTCTCCCCGAGCCTCGCCCGTGCCATCCACGTCGATCTGCTGGAGACTTCCATAGGTGAGGCGGATGTCGGCGCCGAGCGGCCGGCGGGCACGGCGGGTGATGAGGTTCACCACTCCCGCCACCGCGTCGCTTCCGTAGAGCACCGAGGACGGGCCCTTGACGATCTCCACCTGCTCGATGTCCTCGAGCGAGAGCCGGGACAGATCGACCGCGCCCCCTACCCGGCCGTTGACGCGCTCGCCATCCACCAGGATCAACGCGTACTCGGGACCGAGTCCCTGAACGCGCAGGGTCGAGCCCGAGAACGTGGACAGCACCTCCAGCCCCGGGTGGGCGGCAAGCAACTCGGCGGCGTTCTGGACCCCGCTCGCGACGATCTCGGCCCGGGTGATGACCTCGGTGGCGACCGGCGCATCCTCCAGCCGCTCCGGCGAGCGGCCAGCGGTGACCACCGTCTGCAAGGCGGGCTCGACGCCGGCATCCGGCGACGACGCGTCCTCGCCCCATGCCCACGTAGGCACGGCGCAAGCCGTGAAGAGAAGACACCAGCGCCACGGCATGCCGCTTCCTCCAATCCTCGGGAACCGGTTCGATATTGAGATTCATTCTCAAAGTCAAATGACAAGCCCAAAAAAGGCGGTTCCCAATTTCCGGTGCTGAACCGGTCTCCCTGAACGAGCACCCATTCAGGGCCGCTCCACTTCGCTTCCCCTGGAGGGGACACCTTGCTTCGACAACTCCGCGGCTTCCCGTTCCTCTTGCTCACCCTGCTCCTCACCCTCACCGGCTGCGGCGACGTGGTCAGCCCCGAGCACCCGGGTGAGCCCCTGGTCACGATTACGGGCCAGATGATGCCCACCCCGGACGCCCAGCTCACCGGCGAGATCCGCCTGGCGTTGGTGTGGTACCCGCAGTGGCTGGCCGCGGACGACCGGGAGGGCCCTCCGGGCGTGCTCCAGGAGGTCATCACCGAGGACGTGGTCTACCAGGGGAGCTTTCCGGCCAACTACCGCTTCCACATCTACCGCCCGCCGCCGGAGGAGGCGCTCGCGGAGCTCGGCGAGGGGCTCCAGGGCAAGGGCGCCTTCGGCATCCTCCTGGCGTACAAGGATGGCAACGGCAACGGGAAGCTGGACCCCATCGCGATGCACGGGGCGCCGGTGGACCGGGTCATCGGCTCCTCGCTGCTGGGGGGCGAGCGCTCCACCTTCGCCGTGGTCTACGTGAGCACGGAGCAGCCGGCGGCGACGGGCCTGAAGCCGGGCTTCAACCTCATCCAGGGAGTGAACTCGGAGTCGTCCGCGGTGGTGCCGCCCTCCACGTCGCTGCCGCTGAGCCTCACCTCGGGCGGGCCCTTCTTCGACGCGTTCGTCTGCGAGGCGGGCTGGCTGACCTTCCTGGCGCTCGACGTGTGCGGCCTGGACGGGGGCGACGTCATCGAGCAGGGCAAGCTCACGGTGGAGGGCCGGGTGGGGCTCAATGGCACGGAGGCGAAGGTGGAGCTGGAGGTGCGCTACGAGAACCAGGCTCGCCAGGACGCGACGGTGACGCTCAATGGCCGCTCCATTCCGTATGACACGAGGTTCGCGGCCTACTCCTTCTCGGAGCCGAACTCGGCGCAACTGACGCCGGGAAGCAGCTTCGAGATCGCGGTGACCCTGGGCCAGGACTCCTTGCGCCGCACGTTCCGGATGCCGGGCGAGTTCGCCATCACCGCCCCCACGGCGGACACGCAGGCGCGCTCGGGTGAGCCGCTCACGCTGCGGTGGACGGCCTCCGAGGGAGCCACGGCCTACTTCGCGGGCTTCGGCGCCGGCCAGGCGGGCATGGGCATCATCGTGGAGGATGGCTCACTGGCGTACACCTTCGACACCACGAACGCGAGCGGCCAGGGGGAGGCCTATGTGGAGGCCCGCATCACCCCCACGGACGTGGAGTCCTGGGTGACGACGGCACTGTCGCGGGAGCGGACGTTCTCCTTCGTGCCGTAGCGCTCAGCGCTTCTTCACCTTCTTGCCGGCGTTGGTGGCGTCGGCCTTGAGGCTGAGCACGGAGTAGAGGTTCATCATGTACACGCTGTTGTCCGGCTCCAGGTCCGCCGCCTTCTGGAAGAGCTTGGTGGACCGGGTGTAGTCGCGCCGCTGGTTGAGGAGGATCATCCCCAGCCGGTTGTAGAGCGGCGCCGGGTTGGAGAGCCGGGAGATTCCGCCCTCGAGCAGCTCTACGGCCTCTTCGATCCGACCGCTGCGCTCCAGCCGGACGACGCGCTGGAGGATGTCATCGGCGGGGTCCGCGACCTTCGCCTCGGGAGGAGGCACCTTCTCCCGAACCGGAGCCTGGGCCGGAGCCGGAGCCGGAGCCGGCGGGGCCGGAGCCGCGGGGGGTGCGCGCTTCGACTCCGCGGCTTTCGCCACGGCGGCCCGCTTCTCCTCACCGTTCGACACCCGGGTGATGCCTCGCTCGCACAGTGACTCGAAGACGGCACGCAGCTCCACCTCGGCCAGCGCGGTGATGCGCGCGAGGTCCGCGACCGAGGTGCGCCCATCCACGAAGGACAGGATGTAGGCCTCGAACGGGGTGAGTGTCTTCTGCGCGATGTCGAGGCCGCCGGTGATAGCCGGAACGGCCGGAGGGCCTCCCGCCACCGCCTGCGCGTACGAGGAGATCCGGGTCTTCTCCTGCTGCGGAGGCGAGGGAACGCCCCGGCTGCCGGTGCGGTCGGGAGCTGCGAGGAGCGCCCGCACCACGGAGACATTGTCCCGGGGTGGCAGATCCTCGGGGCTGCGGACGAGGAGCAACTCGCAGCGAGCGCACTGGAAGTCGCCCGGAGCAGTCGGCGCGCCGCAATGGGGACACGCATCATCGTCCACCATGTGCTCGAAGGCCTGGGAGTCGGAGTAGTAGTGCTTGCGGATCGCCGCCCGGATGGAGCGGCGCAGCGCCACGAAGGGCAGCACGCGCGCCACGCCCACGGTGCGTGCAATCTCCTCGATGGCCCGCTCCCGCTGGGGCTCGGCCATGACGCCATAGAGGCTCTGCGCCGCCTCATCCAGGCGCAGGGGCATGAAGTCGAAGCCCTCGGCGAGCCGGACGGGGACGCGCTCGAGCAGCGCGGAGTCCACCGGCGCCTGGGCCAGCTTGGCGGTCGACACGAAGCGCGTCTTGAGCTCCTGGGCGAGCAGGCGCAGCACCGGAGTCTCATCCAGGCCGAGCCGCACCAGACACTCGCCCAGCTTCTGCCCCGTCTCCTTCTGCCGCTCGAGCGCCCGGGCCAGCATTTCCTGCGTCACGACACCGTCCGAGAGCAGCTGCTCGCCGAGCTTGCGCGCCATGGCTCACGGCCTCCAGTAGTGGAGGAGCAGCCGCGCGGGGATGCTCAGCGAGAAGAAGATCAGGGCGCCGACCAGGGGCTTGAGGTTGATCCCAGGTATGCGCTGGTGCAGGGACCGCAGGACGAAGATGCCGCCGACACACATCACGGCGCCGCACGCCATGGCCAGGCGGATGTCGGGGCTCCAGCCCACGCCGACCCACAGGGCGATGAACACGAGCGACAGACCGATGCCCGTGAGTCCCGCGAGCTGCTGCTGGCGCTGGACCTTGCGCCCTGACAGCGCCTCGATGTCGCGCCAGACGGCCAGCTGGGAGCGCACCTCGTCATAGCCCTGCAGATGGGGCGAGACGACGATGACGTCGCCGGGTTTGCGGCCACGGACGACGAGCCCCAGGAGGGAGGACTCCTCGATGCGCGCCACCTCGCCACGGCCCAGCTGCTTCGCCGGGAGGATGGCGCTGTGGTGGGACAGCCCCCGGTCGTCCAGTTCGAGCGAATAGGTCTCGAAGTGCTGGGCGAACTGGTACTCGGCCTTGCGCAGCCCGCTCCAGACGCTGAAGACCATGACTCCCAGACCGATGACCCCCAGCACACTCAAGGTAACCGGGGACAAGGGCATGCCAGCGAGCGGCGGAATGGCGATGCCCACGCCGAGGGCCACGACCATGAGGGGAATGCGCCCGTACACCATGCGGCGGTGGTCCCTCATCATCAGGGCCATGCCCTCGGGGCGGAGTCGATAGGTGCTCATGCGAGGCCCCTAGCCTACGTCACAACGCCACTCCCGCGTGACGTTCGTCTAGAGTTACCGCTTCCGGGAGGGACAGAATGGCAACGAAGAAGGCCCCAGCGAAAAAGAGTCCGGCGAAGAAGGCTCCCGCCAAGAAGGCCGCGGCTCCCAAGAAGCCCTCGAGCTCCAGCGGCCTCGGAACGCGAGAGCGCCCCTGGGTGCTCAAGACTCCGCCCGGAACATCGGAGTTCGAGGCCTTCCGAGACGACACGCTCGACCCTCCCGCGCTCGTGGTGCGCGTGGGCAAGACCGAGCTGCGCTACCACCTTCGCTGCATCGAGGATCTGCGCGCCATGCTGGCCGCTCACGGAGATTGGATGCCGCTCGGCGGCGCGGATGAGCAGAAGCCCGCCGCCGAGGGCAGCGTGGAGTCCTGGGGGCGCTCATCGAAGAACCCCGTGGGAGGCTGGTACGGCCTCAAGAAGGGGCTCCGGGGACGCTTCGGAGTGTATGTGCCGCCCGTGCTCGAAGCGCTCGGGCTCGCCGAGCTCGAGCATCAGCCCAAGAACAATCGGATGCGCGCGCGCGCCCCATAGCCCGTGCGCCCCCCTGCGCGTCCAGGCGATACCTTTGTTGAGTTATGGGGCGATCGCCTGGACTGGCTTGAAGGGTCCGGCCGCGAGGAACTAGAGCCAAGCTATTCCCTGGGGGGCTCATGCAAGGCTTGTTTCTATACGGCTCGGGAGGCCACGCCTCCGTGGTCGCCGACCTGGTACGCGCGAATGGCCAGTACGCGATTCTCGGGTTGATCGACGATGATCCACTCCTGGCTGGCGGGGAACGCTTCGGACACCGGGTGCTGGGGGATCGCCATGCGCTCACGAGCGAACGGACGGACAACCTCTTCCTCGGCATCGGCGACAATCACACGCGCCAACGCCTCTCCGCTCAGCTCGCCGGGTGGCGCTTCCCCACGCTCATCCATCCCACCGCCGTCATCGGAGAGAACGTCTCCATCGGCGCGGGCACGGCCGTGATGCCCTTCGCGGTCATCGAGCATGGCGCCACCATTGGCGAGCACTGCATCATCAACAACGGCGCGGTGATCGGGCACGGGAGCCGCATCGGCGCCTACTGCCATGTCAGCGGCAAGAGCGCGCTGGGGGGTGGGGTCACGCTCGAGCCCTTCGTGTTCGTGGGCATGGGGGCCGTCGTTACGCCCGGCGTCACGGTCGCGAAGAACTGTCTGTTGTCGGCCGGCTCCATGACGTCGAGAGACATCGGCGAAGGCGCCACGGTCGTCGGCAATCCCGGGCGTCCCTTCTTCAACCGGCGCGGAATGGGCTAGCACACAACAGCCGCCCATCTTGGAATGATCGGCACTGCCAGCTTCACCCTATCCAGGTAGAACTCGTCCAGCATTGCTGTCTGGGACACGGGCTCCCAGCCACTGCATGAGGAGACGAGGATGTTCTCGTTGTCGAGTCCATGAGACTCCCGCGCGTCGCGTCGCAGAGTGCCTTGCTGGTGGGCCTCCTGCTCACAGGCTGCCTCCATGCGCCGCGACTCGCGTACAGCCTCGATGTCCCCGCCCAGGCGCTCACCGTGGCGGGGGCTCCCCCCATTCAGGATGGGCGCGTGCGCTTCCGGGAGATCTTCTGCGCGCTGCTCGACCGCGCGCCCGGCACCGGGGTTCGGCCGTGTGCGGAGCTGCTCCATCGCTTGAGCGATGAAGCTCCTGGAGTCCCCTCCCCCCAGGCCATGCCCGCGCATGCGCCGAGCCTCGCGCTGCTCTTCGTCCCCGGGCTTCCGGGCGAGTGCGTACCCGGGCTCTCCCGACCGCTGGAGCCTGCCGTGGAGCACATGCAGCGCTTGGGCTACGAGGCGCGGCTCGTGCCCGTGAGTTGCCTGGCGAACAGCCAGACCAATGCAGCGCAGCTCGCGCGCGCCATCGCGGCGACCCGGGCCGAGGACGTCATCCTCGTCGGACACTCCAAGGGAGCGGTCGACATCCTGGAGCTGCTCGTGACGGCTCCAGCCGAGGCCGCGCGGGTGCGAGCAGTATTGAGCGTGGCGGGTGCCATCAACGGCTCCCCGCTCGCGGAGGCACGAGAGGGCCCCGCGGGGCTGCTCCCTCGAAAGATGGCCTCCCGCTGTGAAGCCGTGGAGCGGAGTGCCCTGGCGGAGCTGAGGCGGACGGCGCGCTTCCGCTGGCTCTCTTCCCATTCCCTACCCGCGCAGACGCATTACTTTTCGCTCGTGGCCTTCACACCGCCAGAGACGATCTCCGCCCCGCTGCGCCCGTCCGCGAACGCGCTGGCCCGGTTCGACCCACGCAACGACGGGCAACTGCTGTTCTTCGACCAGGTGATTCCGGGCTCGGCGCTGCTCGGCTACGTGCGCGCCGACCACTGGTCCGTGGCCACCCGACCGACGGAGCCAGGGGCTTCCAGGAGCACGGCATGGAAGCACTGGCGCCCGTTTCCCCAGGAGTTGCTGATCGAAGCAGCCATCCTCCACATCATCGAAGCGCTCGAGCATGCCGGTGCCACTCGATGAGGCCTCCCGCGCTCCCCTTCTTGGCGCTCCTCGCGAGCCTCCTCGTGGGAGGACCGAGGTGTACCCCCCCGCGGCTTCCGTACAACCCGGACCTGCCAGCGCTCCAGCTCTCCGTGGTGGGGCAGCCGCCGGTGCGAGATGGACGCGCCCGCTTCCGCGAACTCTTCTGTGCCCTGCTGGAGCGAGAAAGTACGGCCGGCCTGGATTGCGAGTCCCTGCTCGTCCGCTTCACGGATGAACCGGTGGTGCCTGCCGAGACACGAGCGCTACCTGCGCATGACCCACGACTGCACCTGTTGCTGGTGGCAGGCTCGTTCGCGGAGTGCTTCGACGCGGCGCGCATGTACCCGGGGGCGGTGCGCAAGCTGAGCTCGCTGGGCTACGCGATCCGCGAGGTGCGCGTCAGCGGTCGCTCGAGCAGCGCGTACAACACCCCGCGCATCGCCCGTGCCGTGGCACGAGAGCTGCGGGTCGCCGAGGGCCCGCTGGTGCTCGTGGGCTACTCGAAGGGGGTCACGGACATCCTCGAGTTCCTCATCCAATACCCATCCCTGGCCGCGAAGGTTCAGGCGGTGGTCAGCATCGCGGGCAGCGTGAACGGCTCTCCCATGGCGGAGCGCTTCGCCGGTCCCTACCGTCCCTTCGCCTCCTGGCCAGTGGACGCCTGCCCCCCCGGAGACAGCCATGTCATCGAGGACCTGCGACGCGAGACGCGGATGAACTGGCTGGCCCGGCACCGGCTGCCTGGGCACATCCGCTACTTCTCGGTGGGGGCGAGCGCGCCCGCGCCCGAGGTCGGCCGGGCGATGTTCCCCATCGAGGGCCCGATGCGCCGCCTCGAGCCCTACATCGACGGCCAGCTGCCTTTCTACGATCAGCTCGTCCCAGGGAGTGAGCTGCTCGGCTATGCGCGCGCCGACCATTGGGCGGTCGCCCTGCCCTTGCAGGAGCACTGGCCGGTAATCGCCGGCAACCCCAGGGGCGCAATCTACCCGCGTGACCTGCTCTTCGAGGCCATCGTGCTGCGCACGGCCGAAGCCCTGCGAGAGACGCTCTCTCCAGAGCGTCCGACGCCGCTACATTGACCGTGAAGGGCACCGCCTGGACAAACCGGCTCGGTTTTCGGGGCACACGATGTAACCCGTTCTGGGTGAGGCGCGTATCCAGGGTACGTCGCTACGACATGACCCTCGAATCGGAGCTGTTCCCATGCTCGACTCCCTCCTTCGCCGCCTCGCCCCGACCGTTCCCACCGTCTCCACGACGGCCACGCAGACGGCCTCTGCCACGCCCGCGGTGACCACACCGGCGGTAACCACGCCCTCGCCAGCCTCCTACTTCCGGGACGGCTTCGACCTCCCGCGGGCCACCCCCGTAAGCCTCAACGGCGGTGGGAACGCGGCCTCGATCGACCTTCCGCCGTTCCTCAAGCGCCTGCTGCCCGATCCCGTGGGCCCGAAGCTGCTGCACCTGGACGATGGGTTGACGCCGCAGGGCCAGGGCTACGACGCCAAGCGCGGCGAGGTGCTCACGACCTACTACGACGACAGCGGCGTGCTGCTCTCGATCCAGGACAAGAAGGACGGGAGCGAGACGCTCAATGTGCGCCTGGGAGGCAAGGACTCGGTCCCGCCGCCCTCACATGGTGGAGGCGTCTCGGTGGACGGCGACAACGTCTACGTCTCGGACACGGACTTCATCTACGTCTACAGCCGCGAGGCCATCGAGAAGGCGGAGAGAGAGGGGACCGTCGCCGAGCCGTCCCAGGTGATCGACGTGCCCGCTGACAGGATCGACCCCGAGACGGGCACCGGGCTGGTCTCGAACGGCAGCTACATGACGGTGAAGGACGGCTACGCCTACGTCGGCGGGTACAGCAAGGACGGCGACGGCAAGGCGGGCGCGGTCTGGCGGTACAAGCTCGACGAGCGCACGGGCGAGCTCATCCAGAACGAGCACTCGCCGCAGGGGCCCATCCGCGCGCCCGACCGGGCTCAGGGGATCGCGGTCGTGGACGGCGCGCTGCTGTTCACCACCGGCGACCACAAGCTGGTGTACCAGCCGTTCGACACGGAGAAGTTCAAGGCAGACATCGACGACCGGACCGACATCAGCAACGGGAAGATCGACCCGTACGCGCAGGGGCTGAACATCATCGATGGTGAACTCTGGGTGACGTACGAGAGCGGCTCGGACAAGTACAAGGACGACGTCGATCACCCCCGGGAGCACATCCAGCGCATTCCACTGGATGAGCTGGACCTCGACGCGGCAGGCCTGACGCCGGAGGATCTGCAGGGCTGAGCGGTCAGCGCACGAGGACAGCTGCCGTTGAAGAGGGATGGCGCCCCCATCCCTCGAATCCCCCACTGCCCTGGAAGCGCACGAGCGCCATCGCCCTTGCGAGCCCTGCGAACAGGTGTTGGAAGCACCTCACAGGGCCCGCAGGGACGGGGGGTTTACGGGCAGGTGCGGTTGATGAGCGTGCCGCCAAACCGGGTCTGCCAGAACGTCACGTAGTGGTACGTGTACGGCCCCGACAGATACGGAGAGCTGTCGCCGGTGCAGGTCTCGATGTAGACCGTCTGTCCCCAGGTCCCCGAGTTCCACTGGTACAGCGAGCCATCGAGGTAGACCCGCGAGTCCGGACTCGAGAACAGCGAGAGCAGCGAGCCGTCCCACCACGGAGCCGCCGAGTATTGATCCCAGCACTGGAAGCGATACTTATTGTCACTGCAGCGGAAGTACTCCGTGATTTCGCACGGACCGAAGCCGAGCAGATACTGCACCTGCGAGCCGTCCACGAACGTCACTTTGCACCCTGAGTCCTGGGTGGCCGCGTCGTAGTTCTTGATGTCCTGGATCGTATTGAAGGGGCCGCTCCCCTGCATGATGGAGATGTCGCCCGCCCCCTCCGCGCCCTGCGCTGGCTGCTCGGTCTTGGCCGCCGCTTCATCGGCCTCGGTTCCTGCCAGGGCGGAGCTCGCCAGCAAGGTCGTCAGGGTGATGCTCGCGATAATCGTTGCTCTCATCCGATGGTTTCCTTTCAAGGGACTTCTGTCTGGTTGCTCGGCGCCCCGGTTGGGCTCTTGGAGCGCACGAGATTCCCCCCAGAGCAGGGAGACCCGGGATGAGCGGGCTATGCAGAAAGACCCCATCTTTCGTTTAGAGCAAAAATTTGCGGCGCGATTGCGGTGTGCTCGCCTCTTGTTCTTTCGGCTCTGCCTCCGCCATGGGGCCCCAGCCCCGGTGAGAGCGGCCGGCCCGAGGGCATCACCTTCTTCGCCCAGGACATCACTGCCCGCAAGCAGGCCGAGGCCCGCCTGGGAGAGATGCACCGCACCCTGGTGGATGTCTCGCGCCAGGCGGGCATGGCGGAGGTGGCCACCGGCTGCGCACCGGCTCGATCGGCTGGCTGCGCGCGGGCGTCAGTCCTCTGCTTCCGAGGTGCCCGATGCGGGCACTGCCGCCGTGGGGGACTCCGCGCCCACGGCGCCCCTGGCCATCCATGTCCCCGCAAAGACAGAGACCATGGCCCGAGACATGCCGCCAAAGCCTGTTCCCGGGCAGACCCGACCCGACGAGAAGGGCCGCTGTCCCGGCCGCAAGCTGGTGGCCCTCAACGGAGGCTGCTGGGTGGAGACTCTTCCGATGAGCGCCGAGGAGTGCGCGGAGAACGGCTGGGTGTACAGCCAAGGCCGGTGCTACGCACCTGCCCTCAGTCCACCCAGCAAGCCGCCGCCCACGTCGGGTCCGCCGGACTCCCGCTGAGCTTATGACTGGCTGCCTCTGGCGGCTTCAGGGGAAACGAAAACCCCGGCTCGCCTGATAGCTGCCGGTGCCTTGCTACAGCTTTCGCTGCGTTGTGGAGGCGGCGGGAATCGAACCCGCCGTAAGGCGGAAG
This sequence comes from Hyalangium ruber, assembly GCF_034259325.1. Classification (NCBI taxonomy): domain Bacteria; kingdom Pseudomonadati; phylum Myxococcota; class Myxococcia; order Myxococcales; family Archangiaceae; genus Hyalangium; species Hyalangium rubrum. Next base: position 195,810 of record NZ_JAXIVS010000016.1, read on the forward strand.
CAAAACCCTTTAGCTCGGAGCTGCCCGACCGCCAATCTTCGGGAAGCGCTCATAAGCCCACATGAGCGCCTCAAGGTGAGCTGGGTTGTCGAGGTCGAGCGGGGCCTCTGTGAGCTGAACCACCCACCCGCCCGTGGTTGTGCGCCGCGCACGAGAGAGCAGATCGGCATCTCGCGAGGGGTCCGGGAACCCAATGGACTCTGCTGCCGCGGCGGACCAGTAGTTCAGCCACCCTAGATACTGCGGAATCGCAGGCGAGCGGATTTTCTCTGGAAACCTGAGCGCTGGCAGCCCTCGTGGCGGGGTTCCTGGCTTATGCACTGGATCTCGCGTCTGCCGCGCAATCTCGACGGCCGCGCTGAAAGGCGTCGCACGTCCCCAGAATGCACGCGCGCCCTCTGCCATTTCCGCCAGCACATCCGCTGCCGCCGCGCGAATAGTCGTGTCGAGAGGCAGGTCCGCATGGACATCGAGCAACGGTTGCCCGCCCGCCGCTTGGCTCGCGGGGATTGCCAATCCGCTCAGCGTTATGGGGGAGCTCTCGTCGCCATTGCAGAGCAGCGGGAACTTCCCGCGGGCCACCGCCTCGGCGAGCCACGTATCTCGCTGGGGCAATGCGATGGGCTGTCCCTCCTGAGAGACTTTCCACTCCAGGCGCAGGCCGGGAAGCGCCCGCTCCAGCCTGTGGACAACAGCGAGCGGGCGGCTGTCATTGCCTACGAGTGCAGGCGCGTAAACGAGGAGGGTCAGGCGGCCATGCACGGTCATCGTGGGCACCCTGTGACAACGATGGTGAGGGTCCGGTCCCGCTCCTCTAACGCGGCCCTGTGAGCCTCGCTGCTCACGCCAACGGTAAACCCATAGTCACAGGCCTGCGCGATGGCACGCTCGTCCCGAAACTCCTCTACTTGATCTGAGAGCACCTGATTTTGGAGAAAGAGCGAGTACGTCTCGAAGCGGTCGGTCTTGATCTCCCATAGCATGCGCACGCCGACCTGCAGCGCGTCGAAGCGCTTGCCATTCACGAGGACGTCCCTGCCGGGGTAGCGGTTGGGCGGGAACGTGTCCGCACACTTGTTATGTGCGTCATCTCCACCCCGGTGAGGCACCGGGATGGGCGCACACTCCGGGCGGCGCTCGGCTGTCACAGGGGCTGAGGGGCCTCTGTTCGAGCGGGAGCTATCCGGAGATGGGGCCGCTTCCGGCTCCAGCTGGGTCCCTGGGTCCACCATGACGGTGACTGGGGGAGTCAGTCCCACAGGCGATGGCAGAACAATGGGCTTCGGACCGGCGAGCGGCGCTGCCCAGGGAACGGCGATCTGGTTGTGCTGCTTCGTCGGCTGCTGCGGCGCTGTCGCCGCGCAGCCGACGAGAAGCAACAGGAGCGCGCTGCAAGCTCGGAAGCTCATTCGATATCCGGTCAGTCACGAGCCGGGGGCGGCCCAGGCCCGTTTTACCCTCAGAGCAACCTTCACAGCCATCGGAGGCGGCGGGAATCGAACCCGCGCCGGGCGGTGCGAAACCTCTAGCAGAATCGCGCCCTTACCTCGTAACCGCCCGGAATGCTTAGGAGTCGATATCCCGCCGCGTCCCGTCTCGTCCCGTCTTGTTCCAGCCCGTTCCGCACGTTCCTGCGACATACGTGCAACATGACGGAGGACCCGACCGCATAGCGGGTGCTCCCCGGGCTTCAGGATTGGCCCCCTGCCGTCCATGCAGTGAAGAGTTCGCGGAGATCCCGCACCCGCATCTCCACGTTCGCGCCGATGGTGGCCAACTTCGCTTGTTCCTCTGTCGTCATGGCGGCCCTGTCTTCGAGCATGCTGATCAGCACCACGTTAAGGCACTCGGCCAGAGTCACCGCCGCTCCGAGCTTGTCCGCCACGGCGGCGCGGCCCTCCCCGGTGAACGCCTGGGAAGGATGGGCTAGGAGCCGCGCCCGGAGTTCGCCAGCTCGCTGCACAAGCGGCCCCATCTTGTCGGCGCTCACAGGCTCGCGCTTGCACTCGGGAAAGTCGATGCAGGCGCCCCCAGGGCCGCGAAGATGGCCGCAGAGGTTCAGCGGGTAGAACATCGTGGGGGCGTCCTGCTGCGGGGGCGTGATTATCTCCGGTTCCTCTTCTGGCTCCGGGGGCGCCGGGGCTCCGTCAGGAAGGCCAGCACAAGGCGCAAGATCAGCTTGAGCTGGAGCCCTTGCAGGCGTCCCATCAGCCGCAACAGGCGCCGCGTCTCGGGCGTGTCTGCCAGTTCGGGCGGCACTTGACGCTGTGCCGCTTGGGGCAGACTGGCCGGGGGGACAAAGCCCATCAGCTCGTGCGGGCCACTGCGCAGGGCCACGCACAACCGGAACAGAGTGGGCACACTGGGAAGCATCTTCCCGCGCTCCATCCGCCCGAACACCTCCGGAGTAATGCCGACGCTCGCGGCGATCTCGGCCTGAGTGAGCCCCGCACGCATCCGTGCGGCCCGCATCGTCTGTCCAAGCGTTGCCCCAAGTCGCCGCTCTTGGCTCTTCGCGCCCCGAGGAAGTAACGGAGGCCGTCTGCGGGCCCTGCTTCGAGGGGGACCCTTCCCGGGCCGTGCCGTTGGGTAGCCTTTCATCTGGGGAACCTCGCGCGCCGCGCCAGCGTGAACGACCCACGCCGGGGGCGCATGGACAGGAGAGAGGGAGGAAGCGGATCACCGGGGGCAACTGCCGCGACCAGGGGCGCCCCCAGGATGCGGGGCGCCCCCAGTCGCTTCGCACCGACCACGCCGATCCCCCTCGGTGTAGCCAGTGGAGCGCACTCCGAGGGGATCGGCCTGCCCTCCCTCCCAGGTTAGAGGCAAGCCGATCCCCTCTCGGCGCGATGCCGATGCAGGGCTGCGGGGCTGAGTGCGGGAAGAGGGGGCGCGCTAGGCGGAGCTACCCGGCGACGTGATGACGTGATCAGCGGACAGCTTGCGCGTCGTGGACGCGGAATCTTGAGCAGTCGGGCCGCCTACGTCCTTATGCATGCGGGCCGCTCGCGCTATACGCCGCACCTCCGCGATAGCTTCGGGGGCTCCGTAAGGAGCGCCCAACGCAGCCAGCCCTTTGCGTAGATCGTCCTCAAGGGCTGCCGCTGATGGGTAGCGGTCTTCCGGGCGCCGCTGGAGCAACGTTCGGAGGATGGAGCGCAGAGGGGGGAAAACGTTCGCCGTCAGTTCCTCCACCTCTCGGGCGGTGTACGTAGCGGCCCGCAGGATGTAGTCGTCTACTTGCTCGGGCAGTTCGACAATCGTCGCGAGGTTGTGAGCGGCTACCACCTTGGCGCGCACCTCGGGCGTTAGGGCTTCCTCTACGTCAGCCGCGCGCACCGTGAGCGTGCCGTAGAGCCCTCTACCCGTGGCGATCTCCAGCATCACCAAGCCCAGCGCGAACAGGTCCGAGCGCGAATCCATCGGTTCGCCTAGAAGTGCCTCGGGGGCGCCGTAGAAGGCATCCCCCTGCGGGCGGGGCACCGTGGTCGCCACCCGGCCCGGTAGGAGCGAGCGGGCAAGCGCAAAGTCCGTAAGCCTCACGGAGCCATCCGCCTTCAGGTAGATGCGGGCGGGGTTCACGTCTCGGTGAATGATGCCCAGCGGGCGGCCCTTCTCGTCCGTGCGCGTGTGCGCGTGGTGGAGAGCGCTCGCCACTTCGGCGCCCACGTAGAGCGCAAAGCCAGCAGACAGGCAGACGCCGCGCATGCACGCGGCGGTAACGTAGGTGTCGAGCCGCGTTCCTGAAACGCGCTCGCAGAGGATGTAGAGGGCGCCGTGAGACTCGGCCCGTCCCAGAACCCGGGCGATGTTGGGGTGATCCAGGTAGGTGGCTAGCCGCGCCTCCTCCTCAAGCCGAGCGCGGATCCTGGCCAGCGATTCAGGGTCATGCTTGGGCGAGGTGGGCAGCACTCGCCGCGCGATGTAGTTTCCTTCCGGCCCGAGGCGTGAACGCTGCTGCACGATCATCACCGTTTCGCCGTGGTTGGTCGTCTCCAGGACACGGAGGAACGCATACGAGAAATCACCGAGGGAGAAGAGGATCAGCCCCTCCTCGGGTATCTGGGGGCCTGTAACGGTAGCCATGGCTGGAGGCTCCTAGATGCGCGCGAGCAGGGCGCCGCGAGACAGGAGGGGAAACTACCCGGCACATGGGGGCGGGGGGAACGACGGGCAAGGTTGGACGGGCACGCTCAAAAACCGCCGAATTTCCAGCGGTGCCGCACAAATGCACTCTGTCGCGCTCGGGAGTCTTCGTCAGACGGGCGCCACCGGGCTGAGCTGGAGCGCTTCGAGGTGGCGCGCCTCGGGCCGAGGTGGAGCTGTCGGACGCGCGCCCCGGTGCCGAGGTGGAGCTGTCGGACGCGCGCCACGGTGCCGAGCTGGAGCTGTCAGACGTGCGCCACGGTGCCGAGCTGGAGCGCTTCGAGGTAGCGCGCCTCGGGCCGAGCTGGAGGTAATTGATCGTCGTGCCCTGACCAAGAAGAGAAGGACGCGAGACTGAAGCTGTGTCAGCGTCCTGCGCGCCCTGTTTCCGCTCTGAGTGAAACAGGGCTGTCTATCTGGCAACTCATGGGCGGTGGCCACCCTAACACTACGGAGCAGGGCCAACACTTGCCTTACTGTTTATCTTCAGCCATCGGCTTGGAGTCAGCAGCTTTCGGCTTGTCTTCAGTTCTCGGCTTATCTTCAACCTTCGGATTGGTCTCAGCAGCCTTCGGCTTGTCTTCAGCCTTCGGCTTGGTGTCTGCAACTTTCGGCTTGTCTTCAGCCTTCGGCTTGGTCTCAGCAGTCTTCGGCTTGTCTTCGGCCTTCGGATTGGTCTCAGCAGCCTTCGGCTTGTCTTCGGCCTTCGGCTTGGCCTCAGCAGCCTTCGGCTTGTCTTCGGCCTTCGGCTTGGTCTCAGCAGCCTTCGGCTTGGCCTCAGCAGCCTTTGGCTTGGTCTCAGCAGCCTTCGGCTTGTCTTCAGCCTTTGGCTTGGTGTCTGCAACTTTCGGCTTGTCTTCAGCCTTCGGCTTGGTCTCAGCAGCCTTCGGCTTGTCAGTGGCCTTTGGATCCTCTTCAACCTTCGACTTGTTATCAACGGCCTTCGACTCGTCGTCGGTCTTCGGCTCGTCTTCGCTCCCTTGGAGAGGCAAAGCAAGGGTCTGCCGATCTCTTGCGGTTTCCTTCACTAGAGAGTCAATTTTTGCATTGAGCAAAGCCACCTCGCGACTCAGTTTGCCAATCGTTGCCTCGGCTTTGCTGATTTCAGAAACCTTCTTGTTTAGCTCGGCGCTGTTACTCTCAAGGCGATGCAGTGTGACCTTGAGTTCGGCCAAACCTTCGATCCCGCCAATAGTTGGCTTGGCGCGCAATTTATTAAGAATCAGCAGGCTTACCGAAACCGAACTCATGGACAGCAAGAGCACAGCAATCAGCAAATAGCGCTCCACCCCTCTCTGTTTCGACTTGGCTTTCTCTTTTGATGTGGGAAGGGCAGGGACTTCTACAAATACATCCGAGCGCCGGGGTAATTGCAGGTCTTCTGGTGTAGGATCTCGCCAATTACCCATGACGCGATTTCCTAGCACCGCCCGCCTGCGACACTCGGCGAGAACCTGTGGGGGCATGCACAATCGCAGAATGTCCCTCCTCGGCATCTACCGCAGTCGCCATGAGGTCTTCTTCAAGATGAACAACCTGATCCCCCTCCTTGACCGAGCCAACATACACCTGAAACTTTATGCCCAGATTTCGACAGCGTGACTGCAACCGGAGTTCAAGCTCTTTGAACATCCCTCGGACAGACTGTGGGCTGCGCGCCGAGAGCAAATCTGCCTTGTTTATAAAGAGGCACACATACTTAAGCCCATCAGCCGTTAAGAATCCAAAAATAGCATCGAGGGCGGTGTCACTCCATTGCGCGAGATGCCCTCTGATACGGTTCTCGTTCGGCTCTTTGATTTCTGTTTTCTCGGGCTCCCCTTCCTTGGTCGGGGGTTCCTCAATATCAACGAGAACGATCAGTGAATTCACATAACCATACGCCATAGGCGAATATGGTACTTTTTGCAGCTGAATGAATGCGCGAACGAGAGCGCCAACATTCTGACCCTTGTAGTCTGAAATATATAGATGATGCAGGGACTGATCCCCGTCATCCTCCGTATGCGCAGGATTGAGGTAGTCTTTCTCTTTGTAATGGAGATTGCGCTCTCCATGATAGAGTCTGTAGTTTTCAGTCTTCTTTTCGGGATTGGCTTGCGGATTATGCAACAGACTACGAATTAGCGTTGTTTTCCCGGTGCCGCCCAAGCCAATCATGATCACGGAATTGCGCTTGGCTGGAGGAGGAAGTTTGACAGGCCTGTTGTATGATCTCGCAACTTCCTGTCTGGCTTCTTCGAGCTTGTGCTTGATGTACTGCTTGATGACCCATGCAATGAGTCCAATGACAGTAGTCCCCGCTGCACCAGCTATACCTGTTGCCCCTGCGCATGAAACTGCGTCCGCTCCAGACTCCTGTGCATTTGCAGATGCGCTAACCAGCACTGCAATCAGGAAACTGACGTGTCCACGGGCCCCCCAGTAGTACCGTTCCTGTGAAATCATGCGATACAGAGGCATTTTCACCCTCCTTTCAGGCTTGCCAGGAAAGCTGGCTAAGTTTTTTGTTGTTCCTTCCAAGGCTGAGGATCACTCTTCATCCAATGGAGGAACCCTACCATGAAGATCTGGAACGCATGCCCATAGGGACTCTGCCCCGCTGTTGGTCTCTAAACTAATTCGGTCCAAAGCTAGTTGCCCTGTCCACATCTCGGTCAGCTGCATCTGGGCTCGGTGGGGCTTTGAGTATCGAGGTCCGTCTGATGGGCCCGTGGAGTCCTTTCTCTCTGGATGGATGCATCGGGCGCTGTGGAGCCCTTGCTCATTGGAGGGGTGCAGCCGAACGGCCCTGTCGCTGTGGTGAGACGGGGCACGGCGAACTCCTACAGCTGGAGCGCTTCGAGGTGGCGCGCCTCGGGCCGAGCTGGAGCGCTTCGAGGTGGCACGCCACGGGCCCGAGCTGGAGCTGTCCACGCGCGCACCACCGGGCCCGAGCTGGAGCGGTCGGACGTAGGCGCCTCGGGCCGAGCTGGAGCGCTTCGAGGTGGCCGCCCCTCGGGCCGAGCTGAAGCTGTCCGGCGCGCGCCACCAGGCCCGAGCTGGAGCTATCGGCCGCGCGCGCCACTGGGCCGAGCTGGAGCCGTCCACGCGCACCACCGGGCCCGAGCTGGAGCGCTTCGAGGTGGCGCCCCTCGGGCCGAGCTGGAGCTGTCCGATGCGGGCGCCACCGGGCCCGAGCTGGAGCTGTCCGACGCGCGCCACCGTGCCGAACTGGGCGCCGCTAGCGCTGGCCCTAGTAGCGCGGCGGCTCCCAACTCGTAACGGGGCGTCCGCCCACGTTGTTACCAGTCGTCGCCTTGTCGTCTTTCAGTTCCTGAATCCTGGCTGGGGTGGAGACGACGCACACCGGGTACTTTCCTTTGCCGGGGATCTCTACGTGGTCGTAGATGACAAACAGTGTTCCGAGGGGATCGCCTGAGACTCCATCGGTCTTGTAGGCCCTGCCATACAAGAGGGCGCCGCCTTCCGGGACCTCCCAAAAACGGGCGCCCTCAATACGGCCGGTCACTGGGGCCCCCAGAGTGAACGTCCACAAGCCACGTTCCCCGCCTCTCTCGTCGAGTCTCACGGCCAAGTCTGCATCAGGTTTCCCAGGCACGCGGATCCATCCTAGTTTCTCCATGGCTTCTTGCGCCCCGGGTGGGCACTCGAAGGGCTCGGCCTTGGTGCGGACGGACGCGCATCCTTCAGTAGCCATGGCGACCGCCAGCGGTAGCGCCTTGCACCACGCCGGGAAGCCGGGATCACTCTGGGCGGGGGGGGCTTTCGTCGCGCGTGCGCTACGGGACGACTTGGGAGCATCGGGCGGCTTGGGCTTCACGGTGGATCCTTCCTTCGGTGCAGTTGCGGGAGCGGGAGAAGACACAGGCGGGAACTTCTCAGGGGGAAGCGCCGGAGCAGTCGGGACGGGTGGCGCGGTAGCCTCTTTCAGCGCGGGCGCCGATACAGGCCCGGGGCGTTCTCCATGCGTCAGCCACGCGGCACCAGCAGCAGCCACTGCGACGGCGCCCACCGTGGCCGCGAGTGCCAGGGGCCTGCGCCTGTGCTGGCGGGAGGGAGCCGACTGGAGTCGGCCCCGGAAGCGGGCGGCCTGCTTGTCAGCCAGTGCCAGCACCTTGCGCCAACCCTGTTTCCCCTGTGCCGCGAGTCCGGCTGCCTGGGCCCCGTCTCCGGGCGGTGGCTGGCGCTGTACCGAGGGCGGGTGTACCTCTGCCGCGTATTCTGGCCCCGGGTGCTTGGCCAACTCTTCCAGCCTGCGCCGTAGCGCCTTGAAGTTCACCGGCCTTTGCGCTGGGTCGTGCGCTAACAAGTCCTCCACCAGCGCGCTCAAGGCTTCCGGCACACGCGGGTTCACGTCTCGGGCTGCGGGCAGGTCCCCCACGCGATCCGAGAAGTCCAGCCGAGGCGGTTCCCTCGACGGCAGCGGAGCGGTGAGCATTTCGTAGAGCATGACCCCCACGGCGAAAAGTTCATCCGTCACCTTGAACGGGTAACGCCCTCCGTGCTTGCGGCCCTGCTGGTAGTAGAAATCCCATGCCTCATAGGAGCGGTAGCGATCCGTGCCTGGGCCCAGTGGTGTTGTCGTCAACTCCTCGGCGTTCTCGTAGGTCGCACAGCCCAGATCGATGATCACTGGCTCGCCGTTGCTGCTACGGATCATCACGTTCGCCAACTTCAAGTCACGGTGAAACACCTTGGCCTTGCGCTTGTGCATGTACTCGACGGCCCCGGCGATCTTGGCGAACACGCTACAAACCTCGCGGAAGGTGGGAAACGTGCGCTCCTTCCACTCTCCCAGCGTCCAGCCGTCCACGTACTCCAGCACGCAATACACGCGCCCATCGGGCAGGTATCCGAAGCCGCGCGGCTTGATGATGTTGGGATGATCCAGCGTGAGCAGGAGTGACACCTCCTGGAGAGCGCGCGTGTGCGTCTTCCCCGTGTCGCCGCTCTGCTCCCGGTGGACTGCGACTTTGATCGCGAACGCCTTGCCGTGTTGCTCGGCATGGTGAACGGCACCAAAGCCGCCCGTGCGAAGGGCGCGGACGATCTGCCAACCGTCAACGAGCGTGCCGGGTTGAAGTTCAACCGCTCCGATCATGGCTTGGGCTCCTTTGCTGGCGGCAGTTTCACTTCAGGAATCGAGAGGGACGGCGCCCCCTGCGCGCCGTTCAGGTGCAAGGTGAAATCAAGCCCCGCGCTTGGCAGTGGCACGTCCGTTGTCACGAGCACCCGCACCGCGTTCGGTTGCTTGCCCGGTTTCACCGTCACTGCCCGCACCCCCACCTCTCCGGTCTTGCTCGTCAACGTGGCTCCGGTTGGCCTCCACGCTGGCTGCCTAGGCGGGGGGATGATCTCCGCGTCCACCAGCACCCAGCCCCCCGCGCGATAGGTCACGCCCTCTTTCAACTCGAAGCCGCTCGCGGCGTCCGTGAAGAAGCCAAGCGGTCGGGTTCCTACTCCGCCGCTGTCGATGAAGCCGGAAGCGATGGCATCCGCCGCACTCAGGGCGGCGCACGGCGCGCACGTCGGGCAGGCTGTAGGCGATTCTTCGGGCCGTGCAACGTCGATCTCTGTGTCCACCTCGGAGGGGTGCGCGACTAGCGAGAACTCGGCTACTTCGGACGCCTTCCCATCAGCCAACGGGACACGCAACGTCCAACATTCACCGGGGCGGGGTTCGCTCAACGGCTCGAACGCAAGGATCGCGTCACCCGACGCAACGACCTTGATCCGCGTCGGGTCCACTTCCACGGCCTTTCCACGGATGGGGACTGAGAAGACAAGGAACGTGCGGATCCCCGTGGCGATGCGTGCCTCTAGGGGGGCGCCGGTCAGCGTGAAGGAGCGGCGGCGCGGCTCGCGGGTAGGCGCCGGTTGTGCTTGCGCCAACGTCCCCCCGAGGAGGAGCAGCGCAAGAGCCAGAGTCGCGGGTGAGAGCAAGGGGGCGTTACCTCCGAGGTAGGCCACCCTAGCAGACCCGGCGCGGGCGCTGTGAGCGCTCGACGGGGCCGCGCTTCACGAATCAGGCGCGCCGTGCCGGGGTGCCTGGCGCCAAGCACCCCCGCAGCAGTGGGCTGGGCCCGCGTGGCCCCCGTATCCCTGCTTCCGTGCTTCACCGTACCGGACCGATGTTCGCCGGGGCGCGCTCGGTTGCTACCTAGGCTGGGCGCGCTGCCTGAGTTGTGCGCTTGCCTGCCGGGCGTGGAAGGCATGCCGCGCGCGTTCCTGCTCCGCCTGCGGGCGGCACTGTCGGCGGGTCCCCTGTGGCGCACGTACGTAAAGGGCCCGCCATGCGTTCAAGAGGCGTAGGCGCGGATTCGGCCGCATCCGCCAGGGCGCCGCCGCTTCTAGAGCCTCCAGGACTGGTTAGCGCGCTGCTTCGCTGGCGCGCTCCCCTGCCCGGTTTCCGCACTGCCAAGCTGCGGGCGTGCTCCACGGCCCGGGTTGGAGCTGTCCGCGCGCGCACCACGGGGCCGAGTTGGAGCGCTTCGAGGTGGCGCCCTCGGGCCGAGCTGGAGCTGTCGGACGCGGGCGCCACCGGGCCCGAGCTGTCGGACGGGGCGCCCTCGGGGTGAGCTGAAGCTGTCCGACGCGCGCACGACCGGGCCGAGCTGGAGCTGTCCACGGTGCCGAGGTGGATCTGTCGGACGCGCGCGCCACGGCCCGAGGTGGAGCTGTCTGACGCGCGCACCACCGGGCCGAGGTGGAACCGTCCGATGCGCGCCACGGTGCCGAAGTGGAGCTGTTGGACGCGCGCACCACCAAGCCGAGCTGGCGCTGTCCGACGCGCGCACCACCGGGCCCGAGCTGGAACGCTTCGAGGTGGCGGCACGGTGCCGAGGTGGAGCTGTCCAACGCGGCGCCTCGGGCCGAGCTGGAGCTGTCCGACGTGCGCGCCACGGGCCCGAGCTGGAGCTGTCCACGCGCACACCACCGGGCCGAGCTGGAGCTGTCCGACGTACTACGCGGGAAGGCTGATGCCCGAGGCGGCTGCTACCGCCCGAGCCTTAAAGCCTATGTCGGTAGGCCCTATCCCTGGTATCCCGCTCCTCGTGCGGGGAAGTGTCGGGAAGGCCTACCAGAACAGTGCAGAGGTCCGCGTAGGTCAGGTGCGGTAGAACTCCCTCTGTTACAGCAGCCAGAGAAGTGGTAACTGGGAAATACCATGGCCGACCCTCAAGAGCTTTCTCTAAAGAACATTGCAGACCTACTTGGCAAGCGTGCGCGCCGCATGCCGTGCCCGCAGCCTGATCATAAGTATTGCGCGGCTCACGGGATAGAACTGCATGCCCCAGAGCCCGAATTCTATGTGCCACCCAGTTTGGCGGAACTCTCCTCTTCCCAGAATGGAGAGGCCGTCTTTCTCTTCTCTGCCCCCGCCGCAGTGGGCAAGACCAGTCTGGCCCGCGAACTCCAACGGCAGCTTGCCGCTTCTGATCGCCAAGTCGTCTATATCCCACTTAAAAAGGCTGTCATTGGGCATCACTTTTTTTCAGGCCTATTGTCTGGGCTGTTTCCCAATGCCTCCCGCAAAGAAATCCTGGAGACCCTCTTTTCGGGGAATCTTGTACTCATCTTTGACGGCTATGACGAGATTTCGCTTTCCTCTGAGCAACTTGAACTTAACCTGCTGTTCACCAAAGAAATTGCCGACGCCTATCACGAGTTTGTCTCTGCTCAGGGGCAACAAGGCGAAGTAGTGCCTTGCATGCTCTTTCTCTTTAGGTCTGTCTTTTTTCATTTCGGGATTTTCAATCCTCTGGAGACATTTGCGCGTCATTTCAATGTGAACTTCTTTAACTCAGGACAGCGCTCAGAGTATTTGACACGCTATCTTGCTGTTAATGCTGAGGGACCATACAATCCAAAGCACCTAGCCACCCCCTTTTTGGAGGCTTTCGAGAAACAATTAGCAGCCGCCAGTGCCGAGGCTGAAGCATTCTTTGGTCATGCCATCGTGCTGTCCGCATTCGGCGACTATCTGCTCAATCAAGAAGAAGCCAACGCAATGCGCTTGGCCAACTCTCTCCAAAAAGCTGGCATCAACGACACGGTATCGACAGAGGTGCTTCAACAGATTGTTAAAACCATACTCACTCGCGAGATTTCAAAATTCCCTAACGAACCTATTGCAAAGGCTCTGCCGGGATTTGAGGGATATGGCGTAGACCTCCAAGAAGAACTGTTGCGGCGGACTGCTTACCTCCTCGCGAAGAACGGAGCAACTGCTGCTGACTTGTCCAACGCAGCGACAGAGTTGGCTACCCAGCGGTTGCAAGCACATCCAGGATTCTCAGCGCTCTCTCCGTCTGAGCAGGTCGATCTTCGCATCCAATATCAGGAGGAGTTGCTACGTAAGTTTGAGCATCATCCATTTCTGGATGTCACTGCTGAGTCGGGCTACGTATTCAGGAATCCAATCTATCAAGAGTACTATCTAGCCCAGTTTATAACCTCAACCCCCAAGGTACTTCCTAGTTCGCTCCTTGCCCGGGGCCAATCGTCGCACTATCTAGCCCTCTTTATTCTTGCATTGCTCCCGGATCGTGAGTTCGCCAGAGCATCCCCTGAGTTGCTGTACTACACCCTCAAGCTTCTCTCGGCCGCTACTTCTGGGAGCGAATTCGAGTTTGTAATCGAGTGGCTAGACAAGCAGCGGCACTGGCAGTGCTTGGTCTTGGGTGAAAACATCCAGATTGCACCTTTCAAGTACTCAAATGAAATTCTTGACCTGCAACTGCCGCGCGACGCGGTCTTTGAGAATTGCAACATAATCGCTGAGTGGGAGAGCGAATCTTCAAGTGCCATGGTCAGCATTCGTGGTGCTGAGGGCTTCGATGAGCGCTCAAGCACGTTCGTTCTCCGAAACGCATCCATTGCAACGAAAGAGCTTGAGTTGGATGCGGTTCGAATCCGCTTTGATACGGTATATTTGGACTGCGCCACACTGTCCTTGTCTCAGCGCGTTGCCCGTATTGATGGGATCCACACTGTGACCGCATGTCCTCAGCACCCCCTGCAGCTCAGTGCAAGCGAGTACGCTGTTAGGTCAAAATGGGGTGAGCAGTTGAGTGCCCTGCGCAGCCCGCAGGGAGACGGCTTGGACTCTCTCAAGGAGAGACTGGATCGAGTATTCCTGTGGTTCCGGAAGCATGGGAGAGTTGATTACGGTGTTTATGACAAGCGCTTTGACACTGTAGTGTTGAAGAAAGGCCGAGATGCTGATGCTAAGCGCTTGGTTGACTTTCTTTTTTCTGCCGATTTCTTGTCCAAGGATGGCCAACTCATTGTGCTCAACCAAGGCAAGTTGGCCCAGTATGGTATTTTTTACAAACAGCAGAATGAACTCCAGGTAGATAAAGACAAGTTCTCGCGGCTCCATGAAGAGTGGCTTGAGTACATCAAAGATTAAGCCTTGAGTTGCGGCTGAACCCGCCCCTTGCTCTCTCTGGCCTCTATCGAGGAGCCTATGTCGGTAGGTTCTATCCCTGGCACCCCGCTCCTCGGACGGGAGGTGTCGGGGAGGCCTACCGGAACAGGCTGTTAGCCGACCAACGCACAAGGGCGGGTCAGGTCGCGCACGGCCTGGAGCTGTCGGACGCGCGCACCTCCGGGCCGCGCTGGAGCTGTCAGACGCGCGCCACGGTGCCGAGCTGGCGCCACGGTGCCGAGTTGGAGCTGTCAGACGCGCGCACCACAGGGCCGCGCTGGAGCTATCCACACGGACGCCAAGGCGCCAAGCTGGAGCTGTCCACGAGGACGCTAAGGCGCCGAGCTGGAGCGTTTCGAGCGGGCTCCCTCGGGCCCGAGCTGGCTCTGTCGGACGCGGGCGCCTCGGGCCCGAACTGGAGCTATCCGCGCGCCACGGTGCCGAGCTGGAGCTGTCCGAACGGGCTCCACGCGCCCCGAGCTGGGCGCAGCGATGGCCGCTGCGTGGAGCGCCACCGGGCCGGGCCCGAGCGCCAACTATGGTGCCGCGTTGCCATTCGCGCCGCCGTTCCGAAAGGCGCCGCGCTGCCAATTCCGCCGCCGTTCCGCAAGGGCGCCACGCTGCCCGAGCTGGGCGCGGCAATGGCCGCTGCCATGGAGTGCTCCGGCGCTGAGCTGGAGCCGCAACGATGGCGCCGCGCTGCCCGCCGCGCTGCCATTCGCGCCGCCGTCCGAAAGGCGCCGCGCTGCCAATTCCGCCGCCATTCCGCGAGGGTGCCACGCTGCCATTCGCGCCGCCGTCCGAAAGGCGCCGCGCTGCCGGAACCGGGCGCGGCGGGTTTGGCGCCGGGTTGCATCTAGCGGGCTGCTCCACGTCGCCGCGTCGGAGCGCTCCACCGACCTAGCAGGCGAGCGGGGATGCGGGCGGGGATTCCGGGCCCCATCAGCCAACCGGGATGCGGGAAGGCTTCACCGGGCGCCCCGGTGGCGCCACTCGTGACGATCCCGCCTTGGCGCCGGGACGGGGGCTCCGGCGATGGCGCGGTGGGCGCCGTGGTGGGGCGTCATGGGCTCCAATTGCGCCGGGGCGGGGCCGTCATGGGCTCCGGTGGCGCCGGGGTGGCGCCGGAGGTGGCCCCGGACGTGGCTCCGGGGTGGCCCCGGACGTGGCTCCGGAGAAAGTCCCGCAGAAGTCCCGTTCTCAGCCCCGCATCAGCGCCGCGCCCGCGACACGGTCCACCTCTGCCGCCGCGCCGCGCAGGGGTTGATCCGCCCACGCGCATGGGCCCTTGGCTGCCCGGCTGTACGCTTGCCGATCTCCTGTCACGCTCCGTGCGCGGCCTGGACACCCGCCGTTGTCCTATGTCACTTCTGCCCGGGTTGTTGTGGGCTGTTCGGTTTGTCGGAGAGGCGGGTTAGGTGATGGTGGGAATCGAATCCCAGGAGGGGCAACCCTCCGTGTGTGGCGCATTCGTGCGCCGTGGCTGGCTGGCGAGTGACAACGCCGGAAAGACCGGTGACAACGCCGACAAGAACGCCGGAAACACCGGTGACAACGCCGGGAGCAACGCCAAGAGAAACACCAGCGAAAGCGCCAGGGCGCGCCGCTGGTCACTCCAGGCGGCGCCGGTAGTCACGCCAGAGCGCCCCGCGCGTTCTCGCGCTTTCGGTGTCTCCCTTCTGCTTTGCCTGTGTGCAGGGCTGGCGAGCGGGAACACTGCCCAGTGTCCCAGCCTGATCAACGCACCGGAGCGGCGCCTGTCCGACGCGCGCGCTCTCCTCTGGGCGAGCACTCACGCCGCGACCATGTCCGCAGCCCGTGCGCCCGTCACCGTGCCGCGTGGGCCCCTCCTTCACGCGCCCTCATGGACTCCACCGAGGCGGGCCAATCCTCGCGCCCTTGCTCGCTCTACCGTGAAACGCGGAGATCGTCGGGATCTGCCGGGGTTCGTCGGTATACGCCTGCATTCGCCCGGATTCGCCCAATGTCCAAGCGCGCGGCGATTGGGCACCGTGGGCGCCATGATTCACGCCACACAGAACGCCCGGGAGCGGACGCGATTGGCCCCCGCGCTTTCCAGGAGCACCGCACGCGCCCGCACCTGTCCAGAGGTGGCCAGCTCTGCCCAGGAGTGTCCAACGCGGACAGTCGCGTTGACGGTGCAAGGCGGGACGCGAGACAACGCGGCCCATGCAGTGAGGCACGAAGGCGGCCCCCGGTACGCGGGGCGGCTCGACGTGGACAGCACCCGCAGCGCAGCGTTCCCCCTCCGCCCCCCGGATGCGCTCGGGTTGCCGCACAGCTTCGAGCTGGGCGGCTCCTCTCGCCTCACGGCATGGCGCCGCGCGTCCTGGCTACGGGTGCGCAGCGTCGGACACTCGGCAGCCGGGAGCGTTTCACCCATGCAGGGGCAACATGAAGCACACAACCATTACCCACGGGCCAGCGGCGGGGGACGGAGGGAACCTCGCGCGTCCGTGGCCAAGAGGCGCGGCTCTCTCAGGAGTGCGGCCCTTCCTCAAACCGAGAGAGCAGCGCCAGTGCGGGAGGGGAGCCAGCCATGAGCACGCCCCCCGTTGCTGCCGTTGCTGCGCCCGCGTTTCTCACGGTGGAGGAAGCCGCCGAATTGCTCCGCGTGAACAGGAAAACTCTCTACGAAGCGATCCGGCTGGAGCAAATCCCCGGCGTTGCTCGCATCGGCAAAACCCTACGCATCCGCCGCGCTGCCTTGCTAGAGTGGACAGCCGGTAAGGGCCGTGATTCTGCGCTTGGGAGTCGCAAATGAGCGTCAGATCGCGGAAGTGGCAGAACAAGGCAGGGAAGGCTGAGGAGGCTTGGCAAGTGGATTTCATCTTCCACCACCCGGACGGACGGCGGCAGCGAGTCGTGAAGTTCTCGCCTGTCCAGACGCGCCGGGGTGCCGAGCAGTACGAGCGCGAACTCCGCGCCTCTCTCCTCAATGGGACCTTCGGAAAGGAGAACACAGGGGAGCGCCGTATGACGTTGGCGGATTTTGCGCCGCGCTTCCTCACCTACAGCGAGAACAACAACAAACACTCAAGCGTCGTCACCAAGCGGCAACTTCTGGATGATCACTTGCTCCCGTTCTTCGGGCAGATGGCGCTGTCTGCCATTGGTCCGGCACAGATCGAGGACTTCAAAGCGCACATGCGCAAGAAGAAGTCCGCAGCGCGCGCCCGCAAGGAGGCCCCCACGAGGGCCGCCCTTCTCAAGCGCGGCGACGTGGAGCCCAAGCCCTTGAGCCTCAAGACGATCAACAACGTGCTCTCGGCGTTGAGCAAGCTGCTGGCACTGGCACAGGAACAAGGGGAGATCGCGCAGGCTCCGCGCGTGAAGCTGTTCGGCAAGCTGCCCAAGCCCACGTTCGATTTCCTCAGCTTCGAGGAAGCCGCGCGGCTGATCGACGCAGCCGAGCCGGAATGGCGCGCGATGCTGCTGGTGGCACTGAAGACGGGGCTTCGCCAGGGAGAGTTGATCGGGCTCCAGTGGAGTGATCTGGACTTGGCACAGGGACGGCTCAACGTGCGGCGTACCATCTGGCGCGGGGTGACGGACTTGCCCAAGGGTGGACGTGAAAGGACCGTGGATCTGCCCGCGTCGGCGGTGGATGCGCTCAAGGGGCACCGGCACCTGCGGGGCCGCTTCGTCTTCTGTCAGGAGGACGGACAGCCGCTCACGGAAGGCAAGATGAAGCAGCCGCTTCGCCGCGCCCTCAACCGTGCGGGCATCAGCCGCGAGGAAGGGCGGATCGGGTGGCACGACCTACGCCACACCTACGCCAGCCACCTCGCGATGCGGGGCGTTCCGCTCAAGGTGATCCAGGAGTTGATGGGACACGTCACGATCGAGATGACCGAGCGCTACGCCCACCTGAGCCCCGACACGCGGCGAGAGGCGGTCGGTGTTCTTGACCGGCCCCTGCCGCTTGCGCCCGCATGCGACATACGTGCAACACGGATGGAGGGCGCCGCTAACCATCCGTAAAGACGTACTGAAAAAGTGGAGGCGGCGGGAATCGAACCCGCTCCGTCCCGCTTCGTCCCGTTCGATTCCCCGCTGGAGGGTTACGCTGAGGGCACATGCGGCCCCCAGCCCTCCAATGGGCAGCGTCCACGACGGCGCGATGCGCGCCGAAGGGCGCGCCGACACATGGAAGCGGCAGGAGAGCGCGCCTGCGTCGGACACGCGGCCCACCTCGGAACAACCGGCTGACGAGCACTCTTCCTCGACGACCGCACGCACTGCCACGCTTCATCGTGAGAGGAGCGCCATCCTCGGCGGAGGAATGGCCTCGCTCTCGGCCGCCTTGATTTCGTCATGGAGTCAGGGCGCGAGATCTTCCGCACAGATGGGCAGAGGCGCTCCGCTCGTTAGGCCAAACAGCCAACCAAGGGCCGGGCCAGGCCGCGCTCAGGTCAGGACCTTGTCGAAGGTGATGCTCATGAAGGCATCAAGGGCCGCCCGGCTCCTGTCGACCCTGCTGCGCAGCACCGCGCCCTCCCAGGCGTTGATGAGGAAGACAGCCAGGGCGGCGGGAGCCATGGACGCGGAGATCTCACCCGCGGCCTGCGCCTGCTGAATCACCTTCTCGAGCTCGCGTGACCACTCGGCGAAAGCCACTGCCACGCGCTCGCGGATGAGCTGGCTGTGATCCGACATCTCCGCGGCAAGATTCCCTAGAAGACAGCCACGCTCGTAGTTCCACTCGATGAGCGCCTCCACCTGCGAGGTGAAACAGCGGTGCAGCCGCTCCAGGGGAGCGAGCGATGAGTCCCGCAGAAGGGAGAGCCGAGAGCTGGAGCTCCGCCAGTAGCGCTCGACGACTTCGACACCGAGAGCCTCTTTGCTCTCGAAGTGGTTGTAGAACGAGCCCTTCGGGACCCCGGCGGCCGAGGTGATGTCTTGAACGCCGCACCCGTTGAAGCCCTGCTGGAGCAGGGTCTTCATCCCTGCGACGACGATCTGTTCACGGACGCTCGCTCGTGCCATAGCGCGAATATGACCGGTCGTCTGAGTCCGTCAATGGAGCCACTCAACCATCTGTACTAACTAGTCTTTTCCATTAATATGACCGGTCGTCTTGACCTTCATGGTGCGGCTCGCCTACAGAGCGAGCAAGGGGGCACTTGAGAGGAGCACCATGAGCAACGCAGACAAGGTCGTTGTCGTGATCGGACCCACAGGGCAGCAAGGCGGAGCGACAGCGAAGCACTTGGCGGCAAGCGGATGGCGCGTGCGCGCACTGGTTCGCGGCCCCGAGAGTGCGAAGGCCCGAGTGCTCGCGGATGCGGGCGTGGAGCTGGCTCCCGGGGACATGGGTGATCGCGCGTCGCTTGAGGCGGCGATGCGCGGCGCCTACGGCGTCTTCAGCGTTCAGCCAAGCGCAGGCCCGGCGGGCTCGGGCGTCATGTGGGAGGACGAGGCTCGCCTTGGAAGGAACGTCGCGGACGCGGCCAAGGCAGCGGGAGTCAAGCACCTCATCTACACCTCTGTCGGCGGCGCGGAGCGGAACACGGGCATCGGCCACTTCGAGAGCAAGTGGAAGATCGAGCAGTACATCCGCTCGCTCGGGGTGCCCGCGACGATCATCCGCCCTAACGCGTTCATGGAGATCCTCACGTGGCCGGACTTCGGAATCCCTCGGGGCGTTCTCTCCTTCTTCAGCGCACCGCAGAGCCGCCTCCAGCTCATTGCCGTGGATGACATTGGTCGGTTCGTCGCCCTCGCCTTCAGCGATCCGGAGACGTACGTGGGCAAGTCGATCGAGCTCGCGGGCGATTCGCTGTCGGGAGTGCAGCTCGCGGAGGCCATCAGTCGCGCGACGAACCGGTCCATTCCGTACGTCCAGATTCCGGGGGAGATCCTTCGTCAGAACCCCAGCCTCGAGCGCCTCGCCGTGTTCGCGAGTGAAGACGGCGGCAAGGCCGACATCGCCGCGCTCCGCAAGCTGCACCCGGGCTTGCTGACGTTCGATGAGTGGCTTGCCAGGAGCGGCAAGGCGCTATTCCAGGCTCTGCTCCAGTAGGATGGCGCCATGAAATGGGACCCACTGGACAAGCTCGGCTGCCACGCGGTCAAGTCCCGAATCGTGTGGAGTTGGTCCGGAGGGGGTACGGGGGAGGAAGGCGCCTTGGCTGCATCACTCAGCGGTGTCTGGGTTTGAAGTCAGACTGCGCGTGCTGCGGGCGGCGGGAATCAGCCGCGAGCAAGGGCGCATCGGCTGGCACGACCTGCGGGAGGTAGAGCGGGTGTTGAGGTAGCATCACATCCACTGGATGTATCGATGGCGGCTCACCTGCCGCTGCGCCCTCGAACAGCATAGGCCCGCAGCCTACCCCAAGGACCGTGTCCCATGACCTCCATCCCTGGAGCGCCGTACTCACTTGCCCCGTTCCTCCTGGCTCCCGCCCTGCTCCTGGCGTGCGGCAGCGGCTCACAAGGCGGCACCCCGTGCGGGAACACGCTCGCCCCTCCCACCACGGTCTATGCCTTCACCGACAACGTGGCACCTTCCGCCAACCCGCCGCGAGGGCTCCAGCCCAGCCAGGTGCCACAGTTCGTGAGCATCAGCTGGGACGACAACAGCCGCGTGGATGGCATGGCATGGGCACTCGAGCTGGCCGCGGCGCGGAAGAACCCGGATGGGACTCCCGTGAACATGACGTTCTTCATGACCACGAAGTTCATCGCGAGGGACGCCATCACCGATCCGAAGGCGCTCAAGAAGGTCTGGCGCGAGGCCCTGGCCGCGGGCCACGAGGTGGCGCTCCACGGCGTGACCCACGAGACGAGCAAGAGCACGGACACGAACCGTTGGACCGAAGAGCTCCTCGGCACCATTGACGCGCTCACGAAGGACTACGACGCGAACGAGGAGCCTTGGGACACGTCGCTGAGGAGTGGTCCGGGGCTCCCAAGAGCGCAGTTGGTCGGCTGGCGCACGCCGTCGCTCGCGACGAACGATCTGCTCATGCCCGTCCTGAAGGCCCACGGGGTCTGGTACGACTCCAGCCTGGAGGAGGGCTTCCAGGACGACCAGGATGGGACCGACTTCCTCTGGCCCTACACGCTGGACAGCGGCTCTCCGGGGGACGCGTTCCTGGCGGCGCGGGGCCTCCAGGACACGAAGGCCCCCATCACCCGGCATGCGGGCCTCTGGGAACTGCCGGTCTACACCTTCATCACCCCGCCGGAGATCCGGGCGGCGCTCAAATACCGCGTGAACTGGTTCGACGACCAGAGCGGAAAGATCACGGGCTTCGACTTCAACCTGCTCACCCACTCCATGTTCCAGATGAACAAGGCAGAGTTCCTGGCGACGCTGAAATACACGCTGGATCAGCGGCTCCGGGGCAACCGCGCGCCCTTCCTCATCACCTTGCACTCGGACTACTACTCGCCCGAGTTCACGTATGCGCCCAACATCACCAGCGCTGAGCGCCGGGCCGCGATCGAGGAGTTCCTCGACTACGCGCTCAGCAAACCGGAAGTCCGGGTCCGCTCCTACAAGGAGATCTTCGACTGGATGCGCAGCCCCGCTGCGATGGAGTGTCACCAGTGATGACCTCATCGAAGCTCCTCGCGCTGATCTCCACGCTGGCTGCAAGCCGCCCCTTCGTGCCCGAAGAGGTGAACCGGCTCATGGCGACCTCGCTCAAGCCCGAGGTCTCTGTCTCCAATGAGTACTTCACGGTCTACCGCGCCAGGGACACGGCCAAAGCGCCCCTCCAGAACGTCGAACTGCGCGTGCCGACCTCCCGGTCCCACCGCAAGGATGGCTTGCTTCTGTTCGAGATCGCCCCCTCCACATGCGTGACCCAGGAGGAAGCCCGGCGCTCCTTTGGGCCTTCCCCTGAGCTCTCCTTTCCCACGCCTCACCAGCCCCCGGACTCTCCGCTCTATCTGAGCTACTCCCAGCCCTGGGGCAGCCTCCGTCTGGGCTTCTCGCGCAACGACAAGGCCTGCCTTGTCTCGGTGGTCCTCGACGCTGACAAGTAGGGACTCCGTTGCCCCTGCCCTCCCCCCCTCCCCGGAGACAGTCTTGCACTCGGATGAGGTGCTCCAGAATGGCACGCACCCCACGGGGAGCCATCAGGTCGTTGAGGCAATGGCGGGGTCGAGTCGTAGAGCTCCAATGGCTCGGGTTCGACGACGCGTGAGGGCGTGCTAGTGCTTCCGGTCCCGCCGCCACATCGCGGGCGTTGTGCCATGCGCCCGTCGGAAGGCCTTGCCGAAATGCACCGCGTCGGCGAAGCCTGTCGCCTCGGCGACCTGCTCCAGCGAGGCGGACGTCGTCACCAGCATCTCCTGCGCACGCTTGAGCCGGGCCTGCAGTTGCCATTGATACGGCGCTACGCCGGTGGAAGCCTTGAAGGCCCGGCTGAAGTGCGCTTGAGACAGGCCCACCAGCGCGGCCAACCTCGACAACTCGACCCGCTCGGGCAGGCGCGACTCCAGGAAGTCGATGATCCGCCGCAGCTGCCAAGGCGCCAGCCCCTTGCGAGCCGCTGGGCTTTCTTCACGACGAGAACCCAACAAGGCGAAGATGGCGGTCGTCAGCCCGTCACCGTAGAGCTGGGTGGAGGGGTCCTGGGTCTCCACCGCTCCGGCCAGCAGGCGCATCAGCGTCCAGAGACGGTCGTCGGCGAAGCGCAGGCGCGGCGCGGTCAGGGCGTCCGAGCTCAACGCCTGCCCCAGGCGTTCACCCAAGCCTGGCAGGTCGAAGGCGAGCACGACATCACGCACCAGCCGGGAGCGGGCGCTGTAGCCCCACAGCGGCATGCCGGCGGGCATGATGTTCAACTGACGGGGGACGTAGCCGATGGCACAAGGCCGCCCCGCGCGCAGGCGGGGCTCGCATGGGGTCCCTACCTCCTCCAGCAGCGCGCTCAATCGCGTGTGGTCCGCCAGGAACAAGGGGAGCTCGGTGGGGCCCGAACAGCGAATCTCGTTCACATCCGCGCAGACCCCGTTCCATTCCCTTCGAGCAACGGAAGCGTAAATCACATTCTCCGGCAGCGGGCTCAGTCGCTCCGCGCGTGTCTCCACGGACATCGCCCTCCTGAGTCTCCCTGAAGGAAATGGAACTCAGGAGGACGATATCAATAGAACGGAGGAGCGCCATCCCCGAACAGGGGAAGACCGCTTGCTCACCTGCCCCGGTTGGCCCGCCCTGCCGCCAGCAGTTGCATCTCCCAGGCGAAGGCCACGGAGCTGCCGCCTCCATGGTCGCCGACGACGCTGGCGAGCGCAGCGACACTGGCCTCGCGGGCCCAGTCGCGCTGCCACTCGGAGATGACCGCCATCCAGGTGATGGGCGTCACGCCCGCCATCTGCATGCGCCGCACCGCCATGTCGTGCGCCTCGGCGCTGACGCCGCCCGAGGCGTCCGTGACCACGTAGACCTCGAAGCCTTCGCCCGCGGCCTGAATGGCGGGCATGGCCAGGCAGATCTCCGTCCACAGCGCGGCGAGCAGCAGCTTCTTCCTCCCGGTCTTCTTCACCGCGTCCACGACGCGGCTGTCCTCCCAGGTGTTGATGAACGTGCGGTCGATGGGCTTCTGCTCGGGGAAGACGTCCTGCAGGCCCTTCACGAGGTAGCCGCCGCGCTCCTCGAGGACCGTGGTGAGGATGGTCGGCACGTTGAAGGCCTTGGCGCCCTTGGCCAGCCCAATCACGTTGTTCAGCACCATCGTCGGCTCGTGGCTGTGCAGGTTGGCGAACTGGAAGGGCTGATGGTCGATGAGCACCAGCACGGTGTTCTCGGGCGTCAGCAGCGCATCGAGTCCGGCAACTCCAACGAAGCCGCGTTCGCCTTTGCCTGCCCCAAGCTGCTCTGCCGGTTCGCCCTCACGGTCGCGCTGCACCCGCCATGAAGGCGAGCACCGCTTCGAGCACGGCCCGCGGGGCTTCGACCATGGGGTAGTGCCCGATGCCCTCCAGCGAGACGATGTCCGGGTGGGGCACGAGCTCACGGTAGCGCGCCGCCATGTGCGCGCCAGAGACCGGGTCCGCCGCTCCATTCACCATCCGCAAGGGGACACGCGTGCGCTGGAGCGCATCGGTCCAGCGTTCCCGGTAGCGATGCCGCTCCTCCATGAAGCGGATGTGCCGGTGGGCAATCCGCGAGCCGCCGTTGTGGGTGATGACCTCCCAGAACTCCTGCAGCTCCTGCTTCGAGGGCCGGGTCCTCTCGCCGAAGATGGAGGTGAAGCTTCGCTCGAAGGAGCGCTGGGTGACGAGCCGCGAGACGAGCGCACCCACCGGGCTTGCCAGGAGCCGCTGAATCACTCGGGGCTGATAGACCTCGGGGAAGAGGCCCCCGTTGAGGAAGCACGAGGAGCGAAGCACCAGCCCCGTCAGGCCCGCCTTCTCCTGCTCCAGCTGGCGTGCGAGGAGTTCCTGGACGATGGAGACCCCGAAGTCATGGGAGAGCACATGGACGTGGGTGATTCCGAGAGACGCCAGCAGCCGCTCGGTGAGCGTCGCCTGGTCCAGGAGGGAATAGCCGTGTCGCGGGGGCTTGTCCGAGAAGCCGTAGCCGAGCAGGTCCGGGGCAATCACCCGGAACCGAGGGATGAGCCCAGGCCAGAGGCGGGACCAGTCCCACGAGGAAGTAGGAAAGCCGTGGAGGCACAGCAGCACCTCCCCCACGCCCTCGTCGCGGTAGAAGATGCGGTGCCCTTCGAAAGAGAAGAACCTTCCTTCACGCTTCCAGTCGCTGAGCTGCATGGCACGAGGCCCCCTCGAAGAAACATGAACACGTGCGAAGCCCTGGTGGCGGGTTTGCGCACCCAACAGAGCGCCCGCGTCCATCCCACAATCATGCTAGTGCCGAGCAGCAGGGAGTACAGTGCATGCGACTTAGACGCGTCCAGGAGCGGTCACCATGAACAACGCCGGCCCGAAGACCCACGACCCCGGCACCCCGCTCGAGGTCCGGTACGCCTCGCGTCGCGCCCTGCTCTCCGCCTCGAAGACCGAGCGCGGCACGCTGAAGCTCTTCGTGCCGACCTCCCGCCGGATCTTCGAAGGCACCCGCGTGCTCCTCACGATCAGCTTCGAGGATGAAGATGCGCGCTTCGAGCTCGAGGCACTCGCGGAGACCACCACGCGGGTGCTCGGCCGCGATGGCATGGGCGGCTTCGTGGCGAACTTCCTCGGGGACCACAAGCGCCGGGCCGCGGAGATGATCGCCTTCTGCGCGCGGCGACCGCTGTCCATGGGCACGGCCTCGCGCGAGCGCTTCCCCATCCGCAAGAGCTGCCAGCTCAAGCTGCCCAACCGACAGGTGTCCGGGGAACTCCGGGACTTGTCGCAGTCGGGTGCGTTCGTCGTCGGCCGCGACCTCGGCAAGCTCAAGGAGGGCGAGACGGTGTGGCTGAAGGTGGAAAACGGACTGTTCGGCCTGGGTGGGGTGTGGCTCGAGGCGCGGGTGGTCTGGCAGGGCGAAAAAGGGGAAGAGCGGGGCCTGGGCATGCGCTTCACGGGCAACGAGGCGCGGCAGACCTCGGCCATTCAACGCCTCTTGGATCGCGCCGCCTCCGACCGCTGAAGCCTCGCAGCAGGTACTTCACCGTGACAGCTCCGAGGGGAGCTGCGTCAGGATCGGCCGGGCCTGGGTCAGTGAAGAAGCAAAGAGGGAGGGCTGCCCGGGATCCGCGAACACCGCCGCGAAGTCCTCGGGAGTCAGCGCACGCACCAGTCGAGCCGCGAACGTCTCGCGCACCAGCCGGACGTAGTAGTCCGCGTCGTAGTCTCGCGGATCATTCTCCGTGCCTTTCGAATCTTCTTCTCCCCGCGCCTCCTGGGAGTTGTCGTCGTCCTCATGCGGGGTGGGCAGCAGCCGTGCTTGCCCTCTCACGGCCCGATAGAGCCGCACGTGCTCGCCGACAGCCCACTGGTCTCGCCCGCTCGACAGCATGGCCTCGTAGGGCAGTTCGCGCCTGCGTGAGCGCGTGGCAAGGTACTGCTCCGGAGCCTTCGTCAGCCGGACCTGCGCCGCCACCTCAGCGGTGGGGACCTGCCGCCGGCGCAGCGCCATGACGACTTCGACATAGGCCTGCCGCACACCCGGAATGTCGCCCTCCAGGAGGCAACCCAGCGCCCGACGCAGGAAGCTCTCGCCAAAGGGCTCTGCCCGGCTGGAGCGGAACGCCACGCCGCGCAGAACGAGGGCCCCGTCGTAGGACCGCAGCACGTAGTTCTTCGGTTCATGCGAGAGCATCGCCGCATAGCGCCCGTCGAACTCGAGTTGAACCCGGGGTGGCAACAGGGCCGCCACCTCGGAGACCACCCGGCGCTCGTCTGTCTCGCTCCAGTCCTCCGGCACGGCGAAGTACACCCCGTCCGTATCGGCCTCCAGCAGAGTGACACCGCGCCGGGCCAGCTCCTGGCACAGCAACTCCAGCACCTCGCGCCCGCGTCGGGTCACCTCGTTGGCGGCGTGTACATCCGCGAAGCGTGTGAGGCCCGAGGCACCCAGGTAGCCGTAGGCTGAGTTGACGACGATCTTCATCGCCGCGGAGAGCGCCTCCTGACTGTGCCGCTCCGGTGAGCCGGGCGCCGCGGCCCGCGCCCGTGCCTTGGCCGCCAGCCGTTGCTCCACGAGCCGGTCGACCAGGGCGAGCAAGGCGCCAAGCCGATCGCGCTTCGGTCCGATCCGGTACTCTCGCATCAGCGAGGGATACAGGCTGGCCACGTCCGCCTTCACGATGTGCCGTGCGACGCCCGTGGCGAACAGGTGAAGCGCCGCCCCGCTGTGGGGTGTGCCGTCACTGCCCTCGTGCGCCGGAAGCGCGGCCCCCGCCCGGAGGTAGGCGCGCACCAGGAGCGGGTCGAGCACGCCAGTCGCGGGCCCCGCGTCCGCGAGGCGCTCGTAGCGGCGGGGCGCCATGCGGGCCAGCGCGAAGGCTGCCCCGCCCAACATGCGAGCCAGCCCCGCGGCCTCCGTCACATCGTCACGCGCGTAGCGCCGGACACGCTCGGGATCGCTGCGGAAGAACTCGTATACCCGGGCGCCCGGAATGTGCTCTCGCGAGGGGCTGGCAAGCCCGAGGTGCCGAGCCACCGCCTTGAGCCCATGGCCCGGCAAATCTCTCGCGGCGAAGTCGTGCCGGAGGACGGCATCCATCGTGTCGATCAACTCGCGGCCAGGCACCGTGTACCGCATGCGGCGCAGGGCCTTCTGGGGACCACGTCCCAGCGAGGCTCCCCGCGCGGCCGGGCGCTCTCGTAGCCCCGGCGCACCGGCCCGCCCCAGGGCGAGCGGGACGCCGAGCAGCCGTGCGCGGTGCGCGAGGAATGGCAGATCGAAGCCATGCAGGTTGTGGTTCTCGATGACGTCTGGATCGTGGGCCCGCACGCGCGCGACCAGCCGGTGGAGGAGCTCGGCCTCGGCGGCGCCATCCTCGCCATGAGCCTCGAGCACCTCGGTCTCGCCTTTGGGGTCGCGCAGTGCCACGAGGAAGATCCGCTCCTGGCTGGGATCGAGCCCCGTGGTCTCGAGATCCAGCTGCAGGCGGTGCAGCGCGTCGAAGCCAAGCTCGCGAAAATACGTGCGGCCCGAGGCGATGAGGTACTGCTCCTCCGGAGGGAGTGCGAGCACCGTGTCGGCGCCCAGCTCACGCAGGTGCCCCAAAGAGCGGCCGATGCGACGCGAGGCGCCATGCAGCACCGCCGCGCCGAGCGCGCGTCCATCGTCCGCGCGCACGAGGTAGCGAAGCGCGCCAGGCCCCGTGAGTTCCTGCCAGGTCACGCGGTTGGGAGCAGGCCCCTCATGCTCGGGACGGAGCCTCGCGCCCAGGTGGGCAAGGTCCTCCAGGCCAGCGAGGAGCAGCCACGGGCGAAAGCGCACATCCTCTCGCACGAGCACGCCGGTGCTGGGAATCCGCCGCCAGACGAAGGCACGACCATCGGGCTCCGCCCACACGGAGATGATTCCCGGCGTCGGATCCCACCCCCAGAGCCATTCGTCCTCCATCGTGCCCATCTCTCAGAGTGATGAGGCGGGGAAGGTTGTCAACCCACCCGCGGCAAATCCGTGTCGCCCTCCGCCACGACATCGAATGTGTCGCCGGGAGGCAAGCGGTACTGCCCCGTCCATGGCTCCGGTGGGCCCGGCGCTGACCGCGCTGCAGGACGGCGGGCGGCACCCTGGCCCGCCCCCCCCAAGCCGGGCCGCCTTGACGCAGCGCAACAAGCCCGGCCTCGAACCGAAGCAACTCCCGCACGCGGCGGACGAGAATGGACAACACCATGCGAACCAAGGCCCACCGTCCCCCCCTCCACGTCGGCTCCACCGGTAACCGCGTTCAGAAGGTGGAAGAGCGCCTGAAGTCGCTCGGCTACCTCAAGGGTGCCGCCGACAACCGCTTCGACGCCAGCACCGCCAAAGCGGTGGTCGACTACAAGCGCGACCACGGCTGGGAGGAGAAGCCACAGGGGGTCGTCGGAGAGCGGATGGCCCGCTCGCTGAAGCGCGCTGCCACCACCACCACCACCAGCACCGCCACCACCACCCAGGCCAGCCAGACCAGCGGCAGCGGCGGCAAGAACAGAACCCCGTCGACGCTCAAGGGCGCGACCTACAACGTCGAGCGCGACCGCAACCCCCAGGAGGTGCAGAAGAAGCTGGGCAACTTCGCCAAGAGCCACGACCTCGACTTCATCCAGCTCCAGGAGATCAACGGCTACCACAAGGCCCTGGAGAAGATTCCCGGCTACCACCTGGTGACCTTCCCCAAGTCCAAGGACCACGGCGAGTCGGGCATCCTCGTCAAGGATGACCTGCTCACCAAGCACGCCCAGTACATCCAGGGCGAGGGCGGCTGGACCACCGTGCGCGGCGGCCACGCCCCTCCGCGGGCGGCCACGGCGGTCCAGGTCGCGGGCTGGCTGAAGGTGGTCTCGGTCCACCAGCCCCCCTCGGTCGACTGGAAGAACGGGCAACCCGTCGGGCCGGAGAACCGGGTGGATACCTACAAGTCGCTCTCCGAGAAGCTGCTCGCCTTCGCGAAGCGGCAGCTCAAGAACAACCCCGACCAGGCCCTGCTCATCGGCGGCGACTGGAACGAGCCGGAGTCGACCCGGGGGAAGTGGTCGCCCCACTGGCTCGCCCAGCAGGCGGGCATGAACACCCACGGCGGCGTGAAGACCCACGGCAACGGCCGCATCGACTACGAGATGTCCACGGGCTGCCGGGTCTCGAACGTCAAGGCCGGCCCGACCCTCGGCTCGGATCACAACATCGTCACCTTCACCGTGAGCCGTCCGAAGGGCAATCGCTGAAGCGCGACCTGGGCTGGTTCGAGCGCTCGACCGCATGAGTGGACATGCGGCGTCACCTGCAAGGCCGAGCCGAAGAACTTATCGACCGGGTTCGCCCCATGACTGTCCGCTCGAACGAGGCTGTGCGCTCAGGGCACGTACGCCTCCGCCGTGGCGAGGGACTGGGTGCCATCTTCGCCGCCCACGACGAGAACCCTGCCTGAGGTCAGCAGCGTCGCGGTGTGAGCTCCACGGGACGTGGCCATGGAGGGGGTTGCGGACCAGGAAGGGGTGGTTGGGTCGTACAACTCCGCGGTGTTGTAATAGCTGCTGCCGTCGCCCCCCGCGACAAGCACCTGGCCCGAATCGAGCCGCGTGGCGGTGTGGCGGGAGCGGCCTTCGACCATGGAGCCCGCTGTGGACCAGACGTTGGTGCTTGGATCATACAACTCAGAGGAAGAGGGCTCGGTGAGCGATGTTCCCCCTGAGATGAGCACCTTCCCCGAGGAGAGCAGCGTAGCGGTGTGAAGGCTATGGCGCGTCACCATGGTGGCCACTGGAGCCCACGAATTGGTGGCCGGGTCGTACACCTCGGCGCTGCTCAAGCTCCCAGAACCATTGGCCCCCCCTGAGACGAGGACCTTGCCCGAAGAGAGCAATGTGGCCGTGTGGTTGGCGCGGGCGGTGCTCATGGTGCTGGAACTCACCCAGATGTTGGCGAGCGGCTCGAACACCTCCGCGGTGGCTACAGTGTTGTTGCCATTGTGGCCGCCGGTGACGAGGACCTGACCCGAGGCAAGCAGCGTCATGGTGTGACCGGAGCGGCCCCCGCTCATGGGGCTGACCTCATACCAGGCGTCGTTCTCCGGATCATACAACTCCGAGCTGGTAAGGGCGCCGACGCCCCCAGTGACGAACACGTAACCACCGTCGAGCAATACGGCGGCGTGAGCGAAGCGGCCCTTGGACATGGCAGCGGCTGGAGACCAGGAGTTGGTAGCTGGGTCGTACAACTCCGCACTGCTCAGGGTGGTCGTCCCATTGCGCCCCCCTGCGATGAGCACCCGGCCCGAGTCGAGCCGCGTGGCGGTGTGGTTGGAGCGGCTCGTGGACATGGACCCTGCGGACGTCCACCCAGTGACGCTGAGTTGAGCCATGCCGCTCACGCCACCCAGGGTAGCGGTGAGGGTGACGGGCCCACCCCCAGCCACGCCGGTGCCCAGACCTGTGCTGCTCACGGTGGCAAGGTCGGTGTTGCCCGAGGTCCACGTCGCGCTGTTCGTCACGTCGTTCGTGGTGCCATCGCTGTAGCTGCCTTGCGCGGTGAACTGCTGTGTCGAGCCCTGGCGAACCGAAGCCGTCGCGGGGGTGAGCGTGATGGAGGTGAGCACGGGCGGGGGAGCGGTGATGGTGAATTGAGCCGTGCCGCTCACGCCACCCAGGGTAGCGGTGAGGGTGACGGGCCCACCCGCAGCCACACCGGTGGCCAGGCCCGTGCTGCTCACGGTGGCAAGGTCGGTGTTGCTCGAGGTCCACGTCGCGCTGTTCGTCACGTCGCTCGTGGTGCC